>CAZHGG010000043.1:0-14824 GCA_964531755.1 uncultured Polyangiaceae bacterium | reverse complement strand
TCCGCGAACGTGCGCGAGTCGCCCCCGAACGGCCCGCTCGTCGCGATCCTCCCGAAGGGCGCGGCGGTCGTGGAGATCGCTCAGCGCGACGCCTACATGCTGGTGACGTTCGAGAACCCGAAGAACACGTCGCAGCGCCTCATGGGCTGGGTGTTCGCGCCGGCCGTCGGCGGCTCTGGCAACCCGGCCCCCGCCTCGAGCGTGGTCACGCTCCGTGACGCGGCCGCGCCCCCCGTAGTGCCCCCGACGACCTGCCCCGGTGGCCTCACGCTCGTGATGGCTGACCTCCCTATCTGCGCGAAAGTATGTGAGAAAGACGCGGACTGCCCCTCCGGGCAGGCGTGCAAGGGCACCGCCTCTCGCATCGTGAAGGGCAAGGCCGGCGACGGGGTGACCACCTGCGTGGTGTTCCACCACGTCACGACCGACGCCGGTGTGACGCCGCCGAAGGTGGACGCCTCTGCGCCCGCCGTGAAGGACGCGTCGGCCCCGCCGGTCGTCGACGCGGCCGTGCCGCCTCCGCCGCCCGCCACGGGCCCGGAGGTCCCCGCCACCGGGGGCAAGTGCCCCGCGACCTACGTCCTCCTTTCGAAGGACGGCAAGTGCCACAAGGACTGCACCTCCGGCTCGGGGGTGTGCGGTGCCGCGCGGTGCACGAAGAACTGCAACGTCGGCCCCCCGATCTGCCTCTCGAACGGCGCGCTCTGCGCGCCGCCGAAGTAGCGGTCGCGCCCGCGTGGCGAAGGCCCAGACGCAGTACGTCTGCCAGGCATGCGGCGCTCGCAGCCCTCGGTGGCTAGGGCGCTGCACGACGTGCTCGGAGTGGAACAGCCTCGTCGAGGAGACCTCGGAGGAGCGCACCGTCAAGGCGCGGCGCTCCACCGGGACGACGAGGGCGCGCCCGATCGGCGAGATCGAGGGCGACGCGCACGCCCGCGCCCCGACCGGCATCGGCGAGCTCGATCGCGTGCTCGGCGGCGGCGTCGTGCCGGGCGGCGTCACCCTGCTCGGCGGCGATCCTGGGGTGGGCAAGTCGACCCTGCTTCTCCAGGCGCTCGCGGGGCTCTCTCGCCGCGGCGTGCGCACGCTCTACGTCTCGGGCGAGGAGAGCGCGGGGCAGACCGCCGCGCGCGCCCGCCGGCTCGGCGCCACGACGGACGCGCTCTACGTCCTCGCGGAGAGCGATCTCGATCGCGTGCTCGACGCCCTCTCCGAGGTGAAGCCCGCGGCTGTCGTGATCGACAGCGTCCAGACCGTCCGCAGCGGCTCGCTCGAGAGCGCCGCCGGCACGGTGAGCCAGCTCCGCGAGGTGGCTGCGCGCGTGGTGGAGGTGTGCAAGCGCGAGAGCATCTCCGCGTTCTTGGTCGGGCACGTGACGAAGGACGGCGCCCTCGCGGGGCCGAAGGTGCTCGAGCACCTCGTCGACACGGTGCTCGCCTTCGAAGGCGAGCGTGGGCAGTCGTTCCGCTCCCTCCGCGCGCTGAAGAACCGCTTTGGGAGCGCGACCGAGGTCGGCGTCTTCGAGATGTCCGGCGACGGCATGCGCGAGGTGAAGAACCCGAGCGCGCTCTTCCTCGCCGAGCGCCAGGCGGGCAGCTCCGGCAGCGTCATCTGCGCGACGTGCGAGGGCTCGCGCCCGATGCTCGTCGAGGTGCAGGCCCTCGTGTCGCCGTTCGTGCACGGCTCGCCGCGGCGCACCGCGGTCGGCGTCGACGGCTCGCGGCTCGCGATGACCCTCGCCATCCTCGAGCGGAAGGCCGGGCTCGCGGTGTCCGGCTGCGACGTGTTCGTCAGCGTCGCCGGCGGCGTCCGCGTCGACGAGCCCGCCGCCGATCTCGCCGTCGCCCTCGCCGTCGCGTCGAGCCTCCGCGACCGCCCGGCGCCGGCGACGCTGGTGGCGTTCGGCGAGCTCGGCCTCTCGGGCGAGGTGCGCAGCGTCCCCCGCGCCAAGGAGCGCCTGGTGGAGGCGATGGAAATGGGGTTCTCCCGGGCGGTCGCGCCCATCGCCCAGGTGCCCGCGGCGCCAGGCGCCTCGAAGGGGCGGCGCGGCGACGCTGTCCTCGCCCTCGGCGTCAAGACCCTCGAAGAGGCGCTCGCCGTGCTGGTCTGAGGGGCCGTCCTACATTGGACTACCGACCGACGCGCGCCTCGCACGTTCTGGCGCGCGAGGCTCCGCCCCTATGATACGAAGCTCATTCATGACAAGCACCGTCACGATGGGTTTCTCAACCAAACTCCTGACGATCGGCGTCCTCGCCGCGGGCCTGGCGCTCGGCGCGTGCGGCGAGCCCGCCGGGGAGGGCCCCAAGACCGCCGAGGCGGCGAAGCACCCGCTGGTCGGCCAGCCGGCCCCGGCCTTCGAGCTCGAGTCGCTGAACGGCCAGGGGAAGGTGTCGATCGACAAGTGGAAGGGCAAGGTCGTGTACGTCGACTTCTGGGCGACGTGGTGCGAACCGTGCAAGAAGTCCTTCCCAAAAATCCAAGAACTCTACACCAAGTACAAGGGGCAGGTGGAGGTCGTCGGCATCTCCGAGGACGACGAGAACACCGGCATCAAGGAGTTCGGCGACCAGTTCAGCGCCAAGTTCCCCCTCGGCTGGGACAAGGGCAAGGACATCGCCGGAAAATGGCAGCCGAAGAGCATGCCCGCCTCGTTCGTCGTGGACAAGCAGGGCGTCGTGCGCTTCGTGCACCTCGGCTACCACGACGGCGAGGAGGCCGAGATCGAGAAGGAGATCAAGAGCCTGCTCTGAGACACCTCGGCACGAGCGAGGTCGCGAGGCGCGCCGAGCACGTCGGGGCGCCTCGCCGCATTTCGGGGCCCGCGCGGAGGTCGCTCACCCGGCTTCGAAGAAGGCGAGGAGCCGCGCGTTGACGAGGTCGGGCGCGTCGTGCTGCAGCCAGTGCGTGGCGTGCTCGACGACCTCGACGGTGGCGTTCGGCACGAGGTCCGGCGGAGGCGCAGCGAGCTCGGCGCCGAGCACGCGGTCCCGCCGGCCCCAGAGCACGAGCACGGGGCAGGTGACGGGGCGGTCCCGCGCGACCGCGCGCCCGAGGACGAGGTCCACGAGGGTGTCGCGCGCGGCGGCGCGATAGTAGTTGAGCGCCGCGGTGAGGGCGCCGGGGTACCGGAACGCGTCCACGTACGGGTCGATCTCGTCCTCGTCGAAGCCGTCATCCCGGAACACCTCGCGCAGGCGCGCGAAGTCGTGGCGCGACAGGACCCGCTCGGGGAGCCGGGGCACCTGGAAGAAGAAGATGTACCAGCTCTTGCGGAGCTGCTCGCGCGTGAGCAGCCCCTCCAGCATGCGGCGCGGGTGGGGCACGTTCAGCACGCCGAGGCGCTCGACGACCTCGGGGTGGCGCATGGCCACCTGCCACGCGACGACGGCGCCCCAGTCGTGGCCCACCACGATGGCCGACGCGCGCCCCTCGTGGCGCACGAGCTCCGCCACGTCCCTGGCGAGCAGCTCGACGCCGTAGCTGCGCACGCCCGCGGGCTTCTCCGACTGTGCGAAGCCGCGCATGTCGGGCGCGAGCACGCGGTAGCCGGCCGCGGCGAGCGCCTCCAGTTGGTGGCGCCACGACCACCAGAACTCGGGGAAACCATGCAGCAGCACGACGAGCCGCCCGTCGGCTGGGCCCGCGCTCGCGAAGTGAAGGCGCACGCCGTTCACCACGGCGAAGCGCTCCTCGAATCCCTCCACGCGCGCGATGCGCGCGGCGCGCGGCGGCGCCGGAGTCGAAGCGTGGCTCACCCCCCCGCCTCCTCGGCGCTGGGCGCCGGCATGGGCACGACCTCGTGGAAGTTCGCGTAGTCGAGCACGCGCGCGCCCGAGGCGTCGACGCTGATGATGTCCTTGAAGCGCGCGTTCTCGATCACGTCCGCGATGCCGTACCTGTGGCGCGCGTGGATGTTCTGCACGATGGTCTCGTCGAGGCCACTCATGCTGAGCACGATCTCCGCGTCCCCCGCGCGGAGCTTCGCCATCCCGTCGGGCCCGTAGAAGTGGCTCGCCTCCGTGATCTCGTGCATCGCCGACCACGAGAGCGCGAAGATCGACGTACGCGATCGCACGAGCGGCACGTCGAGCTGGCGGCGCATCGACTCGCCCTCGAGCGTGCGCTCCCAGACGAGCAGGGTCACGCGGAGCTGCGCCTCGACCACGGTGTTGTGGCGCGCGTTCGCGAGCCGGAACATGAGGTGGGGCACGCCGTTGCGCCGCGTGATGACGGCCTTGTTCGCGAAGAGGACGCGCGCGGTGGGGCGCGCGAACTTGGCGAAGGTGAGGCCGGTCACCATCGCCGTGGTGAACACCCCGATGATCGCCTCGAACGTGACGAGCAGGTGGCCGTAGCGCGTGACGGGCGAGAAGGTGCCGTACCCGATCGTCGCCATGGTCTGCACGCTGAAATAGAACGCGCTCTCGAACGTGCTCACGCCTGACACGCACCCCGGCTCGCGCTGGTAGGCGAGAGCGAACAGGAGGTTCGCCGCCACGTACACCAGCGTGACGAGCACGAAGAACCCTCCCCAAGGGACGCGCAGCACGAAGTGGAAGAGGTCCTTGTGGGGCTCGAAGGGCTGCCCCTTCACGTGGATCGCCGCGCTCTCCTGGCCCTCGCCGCCCAGCCGTATCCGTGTCGCCATGGGTGACGAGAGCCTACTCCAAGCGCGCGTCGCGCGCGTCGTGGCGCGTCACGCCCGAGCGCGGGGGCAGGTGTCGTCTCTCCGCGTACCTCCTCGGACTGAACGGATCGTCTCTCGTTGACCCGCGGGCGATCGTCCACGACCATTCTCTCTGCGGGGGGGCCCGCGCGGAACGCGCGTGACGCCGAGCGACGACACGCATGGGTGCATTGCAGACCGAAGCCTCGCAACGATCGGAGCCGACCTCGCTCGAGGCTCGGCTCGCGCATCGTGGGCGCGCGGTCGCGGCGCGCGTGCTCGCCGAGCGCCCTCCGTCGTTCCTCGAGCGCTTCGTCCGCGAGCCGTCGCCCCAGGCCGTGAGGTTCGTCTCCGAGTTCGGCCACGCGTTCGGCTTCCCACCGCCGCGCGACCTGGTCGGCTTCACGACGCTCGCGTCGCTGCGGCCTGTGCTCGCCGACTTCGATCTCCTGCGCTTGCCGGAGGGCACCGAGGAGAACGCGCTCGACGCGTTCGTTCGCCACGGTGGCTCGGGGGCGCTGCTCGGCCTCCTCATCGGAGCCCTGCCGATCGCGCGCTCCGATCTCGGCGAGACCTTCTACGCGGCGCTCGACGAGGGCCTCGACGAGCCGCTGTCGCGGACGCCGCGCCTCGTCAGCCGCGACGCGGTGTTCGGATTCTCCTGGGTCAAGCGCGCGCTCGTGGGGCCGCTCACGCGCGATCTCTCGTCGTTCGCGTACGCGGCGGCGCTCGTGGGTGGGCGCAGGGCGGGCGAGATCGATGAGGCGAGCTTCGTCGCGTGCGCGGAGCGGCTCCGTCCCCATGTCGCGCGGCGCTCGCCGTTCGCGGAGCTCGAGAAGGCGACGCGACGCGCGGGCTCGCCGTACGTGGCCCCGCGCTCGGCGACGCTCCAACGGTTCCTCCGCGCGCTGTGGATCCACGGGCTCCTCGCCGACGACGGCGTCTTCTCTCTCGACGACGTCCGCCGGCTCTTCTCGCCGCGGCACAACGCGCAGCCCACCCGCGCCGTGTGGGAGCGCTTCCTGCGCGCGATGCCCACCCAGGTCCCGACGGCGCTCTACGCGCTGTTTCGGAGCTATTTCTTTGAAGACACGCGGCGCCTCGCCGAGGCCATCGAGGTGTGCTCGGCGAGCCCCGCCAGGCTCATCGCCGACTCGGCGCGGTTCTTCGACGACGTGGTCCACGGGCGGCGCGACACGCTTGGGGCGCTCGGCAGCCTCAGCCAAGCGCGCAGCGCGTTCTCGTCGCTCGGCCTCACGTCGCCGCCCTCGTCGCGCGCGCGCGCCCGCGCGCCGGGCTCGGAGCGCACCCCAGCCTCCACGCCCTCGTCGAGCGCGCACACGCTGCGCGCGCGCTCGCTCGACGAGCTCGAGCGCCGCGCCTGGGAGAAGCTCGGCGACGAGGCCACGCACCGCGCGATCTTCGCGAGGCTCGCGGAGCGCGCGGAGCTCGAGTGCGGGCTCGCGGCCATCGACTACATCGACCGCGACGGGCACGTCCACGACAACGCGGTCCTCCCGAACGAGCGCGAGGAGGCGCTGCTCGCGCTCGGCGCGCACGGCCTCCCGGTGCTCGTGCCGCTCCTCGTCGGCCGCGCGCTCCGCGAAGACCTCCGCGCGATCGACATGCTCGGCGCGCTCGGAGACGCTCGCGCGATCCCGCCGCTCCTCTCCCTCCTCGACCGCCCGTCGCAGCGCTACCGGCACGTCGAGACGAGCGTCGTGACCGCGCTGCGCGCGCTCGGGGCACGCTCGGCGGTGCCGCGCCTGCTCGCCCTCCTCGCGGACAACCCCCTGCGCGACTGGAAGGAGGGCCTCGAGCGCGGCCCGCTGGTCAAGGAGCTGGTGGCGACCCTCGGCGCCCTGGGCGACGCGGACGCGGCCGGCCCCATCCACGAGCTGCTCCGCTCGCAGAGCCTCGAGGTGCGGCCCATCGTCTCGACGTGCGCCGAGGCGCTCGGTCGGCTCCGCTTCGGGCCGGCCGCGCCCCGGCTGCGCGAGCTGACGCGCCTCGCCGCCACGCTGCGCGACGGCGTGCCGGCGGAGCTCGTCTGGGCGCTCGGTCAGCTCTCGACCGACGGCGAAGAGGGCCCGTCGCGCGACACCCTGCGCGCGGTCGAGCTGGCCGACAAGGCGGCCGACGTGGTCCGCGTGGCGGCGCTCGCG
This sequence comes from uncultured Polyangiaceae bacterium, assembly GCA_964531755.1. Taxonomy (GTDB): domain Bacteria; phylum Myxococcota_A; class Polyangia; order Polyangiales; family Polyangiaceae; genus JAAFHV01. The sequence goes on along the minus strand of CAZHGG010000043.1, from coordinate 7,990 downwards.
AAGCTCGGCGACACCGCGCCCGGTGGCATCGATTTCGAGGGCGCGCTCGAGCGCGCCATCTGGGAGCCCGGCTTCAAGCGCGAGGAGACGTCGAAGCGCCGCGTGTGGGCCTTCCGGTGCCTCGCCGAGCTCGGCGGCGCCGAGTTCGACATGGACGCGGTGAGGTACTTCGTGACCCTCGACGACCACGCGGTCCGCCACGCGGCGACCGAGGCGTTTCGGCTTCGGGGGCAGCGCGTCCCGCGGGTCCGGCCGTACTTCAAGATGGAGCTCCCCGCCCTCGAGCGCCGCGGCCTCGACGCGCTCCACCAGGCGCTCCACGACAAGAACGGCGTGTTTCGCTACAACGTCGCGCTCCGCATCGCCGACATCGGGCACCCCTCGAGCGTGGGGCCGCTGGTGCGGTCGATCCGCCGCCTGTTCGAGGAGCCGCTCACCTCCACCTACGAGTACGACGACGCCCCTCACCACCTCGTGTGGTTCTGCAAGGCGCTCAAGCGCATGCGCGATCCTCGGGGCAACGTCGCGCTCATCGAGGGCCTCTCGTCGACCGATCCGCACGTCCGGGCGGTCGTCGCCGACGATCCCCCCGACGATCCGCGCGTCGTGCCCGAGCTCATCCGCCTCCTCGAAGATCCGCGCTCGTTCGTGCGCACCCGCGCCGAGCGCTCGCTCCGGGCCTTCCGGTCGAACCCTGACGTCGAGCGGCTGCTCGCGCGCCGCAGCGTCCACCGCGAGGAGTCGCAGCGCGCGTGAGGTCTACTACGGCGGCGGCGGTGTCGTCGTGAGGGGCTCGCGGGCGGAGGACGACGCGACCTCGCGAGCCGCGGACAGCGTGACCAGGCCGTCGGCCACGAGCGCCGCGAAGACCCGCCGCACCTCCTCGAAGGGCAGCGCGGTCAGCTCCCCGATCGACGCGAGGTCCTCGCGCCCGTCGACGTGGAGCAGGAGGAAGGCCGCGCGCACGTCGAGCACTCGGCCCGCGCCCGGGAGCTCGACCCGCGCCGGCACCGCGTGCCGCACGGCGTCCGGCGGCACATCCGGGCGTGCCCGGGTCGGCGGCGCCGTCGAGACGCTCGGCGGGCGCGTCGGGTGGCTCGAGGGGCGCAGCTCGCCCTCGTCGGGCGGCCTCACGCCGCCCTCACCGGGATGAGCTCGAAGCGATCGACGTCCATCAGGCCATGGTCGGTCAGCTTGAGCGACGGGATGACCGGCAGGCTCAAGAAGGCGAGCTGCAAGAACGGCTCGGGCAGCTCGCAGCCGACCGCGCGGCTCGCGCCGTGCAGGCCCTCGAGCGCGCTCTTCAGCTCGTCGGGCGAGGCCGCGGACATCAGGCCGCCCTCCGGCAGGGCCAGCTCGGCGAGCACCTCGCCCCCGCGCACCACCACGAACCCGCCGCCGAGCGCGGCGAGCGCCGCGAGGGCGCGGCGCATGTCCGAAGTGTCGCTCCCCACCACGATGAGGTTGTGGCTGTCGTGCCCCACGCTCGACGCGATGGCGCCGGAGAAGTGGTCCCCGAAGCCGCGCACGTAGCCGTTCGCGGGCGGGCGACCGTGCCCGTGCCGCTCGAGGACCGAGAGCCTGGCGACGCCGCGCGCCGCCGAGTCCTCCACCGAGCGGTCGGTGAGGATGCGCCCGTGGCGCACGCCGATCACGTGGACCTGTCCCGTAGGGCCCTCGAGGTCACGCGCCTCGGGGAGCGCGCAGCGGACCGTGTTGCCAGTGCGGGCGGCGGCGCCGGCGACCTGCGACGCGAGCACCTCCTCCGCGAGCCTGCCGGACTTGTACACGGCGTCGATCGCGCACGTGTGGACGTCGCCGAGCACGACGAGGTCGGCCGTGAAGCCCGGCGCGATCGCCCCCACGCGGGCGCGCGCGGTGTGCGACGCCAGGCCGTAGTGCGCGGCGACGCTGTAGGAGGCGGTGCGAAACACCACCTCGGGCGGCACGCCCCGCGCGATCGCGGTGCGCACGAGGTGATCGACGTGGCCCTCCCGCGCGATGTCGAGGGGGTTGCGGTCATCTGTGCAGAAGCCGAGGCTCGTGGAGCTCGCGAGGTCGAGCAGCGGCAGCAGCGCGTCGAGGTCCTTCGCGACGCTGCCCTCGCGGATCCACACGCGGACGCCCTTCGAGAGCTTCTCCCGCGCCTCCTCGAGCTCCGAGCTCTCGTGGCAGCTCGAGATGCCCGCCGCGGCGTAGGCGCTCAGCGCCTGCCCGCGCAGCAGCGGGCAGTGGCCGTCGATCGGCCGGCCCTCGAAGGCGTCGAGCTTCTCGAGCAGGGCGGGATCGCCGTGCAACACCCCGGGCACGTTCATCACCTCGGCGAGCCCGAGCGCCGACGGGTGGGCGGCCAGGGCCGCGAGGTCGGACGCGGAGAGCGAGCCCCCGCCGTTGGTCTCGAAGGTGGTGGCCGGCACGCACGAGCTCATCATCACCTTCAGCGAGAGGCCGAGGGTCTCGCTCGCTTCCAGGAAGTAGCGGATGCCAGGCGCGCCGAGCACGTTCGCGAGCTCGTGGGGATCGCACACCGCGGTGGTGGTGCCCTTCGGCAGCACGCAGCGCTGGAAGTTCGTGGGGGTCATGAGCGAGCTCTCGAGGTGCACGTGCGCGTCGATGAAGCCCGGCACCACCGCCTTCCCGCCGAGGTCGACCACGCGCTTGGCGGGCAGGCGCGCCTCCGGGCCCACGCCGACGAGGGCCCCGTCGTACACGGCCAGGTGTCCCTCGCGAAACGTCGCGGTGAAGACGTCGAGCCAGCGCGCGTTCTCGAGGACGAGATCACACGTGAGCTTGCCTTGGGCGGCTTGGATGAGTTCGCTGCGTCGGGCCATCCCGCGATTATGGCCCCTCGTGGCGCCGCGCGGGGGCCACTAGGAATAAATGTGCGAAACGTCCCGCGGCGAAAGAAGATTTTGTCGAGCTGTCTCGTAGAATGTCGCGTCGCCGCGCTCCGACGAAAGGCCCCCCGTGACCACCCGCACGCCGCACGCCCCCCGATTTCTCTCGACCTCCCGCGCCGCGGCGCTCGCCGTGGCTGCGCTCCTGGCCGGCGTCGCCGGCTGCGCCGCGCACGCGCCCACCGACGACCCGCCGGAGCTCGGCGTCGCGTCGGCGCCCGTCATCGGCGGCGCGGCCGACAGCGCGCACGAGGCCGTGGTCGCGATCATCAGCCAGCAGGGCAACCAGGCCGGCGCGTGCACGGGCACGCTCGTCAAGACCGTGGGGAAGGTGGGCTACGTCCTCACCGCCGCGCACTGCGTGACGATCCCCCCGACCATCGTGTTCATGGGGCCCGACTACAACAGCGGGAGCGCCAAGCGCTTCGACGTGCTCGATTACGCCGCCCACCCCAGCTACAACGGCGACGTCGCGTCGAACTACGACGTCGCCGTGGTGCGGGTGCTCGGCGCGAACAGCGGCACGCCGGTCATCCCGGTCACCGACTCGCCCGACCAGCTCTCGCTCGGAACGGCGCTCACCAGCGTGGGCTACGGTCGCACCACACCCGCGGGGTCGCCGGGTGGCGACAACACCGTGCGAAAGAGCATCCGCCTCGCCATCCAGGAGCTCGACTCCACGCACGTCGGCTACCGCTACCAGTCGGGCAACATCTGCCAGGGTGACAGCGGCGGCCCCGCGCTGCGCGGCTCCGGCGCTTCGGAGCGGGTCGTGGCGATCCACTCGTACGTCAACGGCGACTGCACGCAGCAGGCCTACAGCGTCCGCGTGACGTTCTCCTCCGTGTACAACTTCATCCAGCAGCAGCTCGCCAAGGCGCCGCCGGGCGACTCGTGTGACCTGTGTACCCGCGCCGAGAACTCGGGCGACAACCTCTGCGCGCAGAAGCAGGCCGCGTGCTTCTCCGACCCCGAGTGCGAGAAGCTCGCGCAGTGCGAGCAGAAGTGCTCGTCGCTGCCGTGTGTGTCCGACTGCGAGACGAAATACCCCAGGGGGATCGCGAAGTTCAACACCGCGGTCTACTGCACGTGCGGCGAGACGGTGTGCAAGCCGCTGTGCGCCGGCGAGTGCCGAAGCGCCCCCAAGTGCGGCTATGCCCTCGCGCGCGACACGTGCGGCACCTGCACCGAGGGGGCGTGCTGCGACGCGGTGGCGGCGTGCGCGGGCGACACGGACTGCCTGCTCTGCCTGCGCGCGGGCTCGGCGGCCGACCCGAGCTGCGCGACCAACAAGCTTCGCAAGGCCGTGGCCGACTGCGCGACCACGAGGTGCAAGACCCAGTGCGCGGCCGACCCGATCGTCGAGGGCGGCGAGCCCGAGCCCGGCGGCCCGGTGGGACCCGATGGCAAGCCGACCCCCGCGGGAGGCGCCGCCACGACGACGACCACGACCGAGACCTGCGGCTGCGAGGTCGTGGGCAGCGCGCCGGCCCCACGCTCGGCGTCCCTCGTGGCGCTCGTCGGCGTCGCGCTAGGGCTCGCGGGGCGCAGGGCGCGGCGTCGCGCGGAGCGCCCGCAGGGCTGACCTCAGCGGTCGCGCGGCGCGAGCGTCCTCGCGAGGCGGGGCTCGGGGCTCGCGAGGTTCACGTACAGCGCGCGCCTCGCGGCGGCGTCCACGCCGTAGAACTGCAGGCCCAGGCACGGGCCCATGGTGTCGTACTTGCGGCGCCCGTGGAGGACCCGCGTCACCGTCGCGAAGACGTCGACCCAGTGCTCGCGCCGCGCCGGTCGGAGGGAGAGGATGACCTCCTCCCCGGTCAGCACCTGGCGATCGGCCCGCACGAGCGCGCCGAAGGGCGACAGGTCGACCGTGAGGTTCGACACGACCCGAAAGTCGCGCTCGCGGATGACCTGGCCGTACGGGATGTGGAGGGCGCGGCGCGAGCCTCTGCGGCGCAGCGGGTGGACGGGCGGACGAGCGAGCAGGGTCATGAGGGCCTCCTGTTCGAACGATAGGCAGGGGCGCTGGTGCGGGGCCAAGTTCACGCCGTGCTCCCTTCGGTCGCGTGGCCTAGGCACGCCGCTCGCCTGTGGCGCGCTTGCATGCTCGCGACATCGCGGCCTCGCCCATCAGGGCTCGATCGCCTCGACCCGCATCACGACGCGCCCCTCGCTCCGCGAGCCCTCGAGGTCGACCTTGGCGCGGACCACCCACCCGGTGGGACCGTCGTCGCCGACGAGCGCCTGCCGCAGCTCCCACACGTGCTCGCCGCGCTCCACCGTCAGGTGCTTCGGGCTGCGCGCCTCGCCGTCCATGCGGAGGGCGCCGTGGTCCGCGACGAGCGCGTCGAGGGCGCGCGCGAGCGCGGCCTCGTCGAGGGCGGAGTTCTGGCAGAGCTCGACCGCGGTGGCGAGCTCGTACCGCGCGAGCGCGCGCACGAGCGCGAAGCTCGCGTTGCGCACGAGCGGCAGGAACCCCTCGCCCGCCGTGATGTCGGGCGGCCCCACCGTGGGCGGCGCCAGCGCCGCCTCGTCGCGCGCCTTGAGCGCCTCGAAGTACGCGGGATCGCGCATCTTCTCCCACTCGTCGAGCAGGCTCGAGTCGGCCTGCCGCACGACGGCGCCGAGCGTGATGACGAGGTCGTCGATGTCTGCGGTCTTCTCGAGGTCGGGCACCGATTGGACGAGCGTCTTGTACACCTCGCTGAGGTAGCGGAGCAGCAGGCCCTCGACCCGCTCGAGCCCGTACTCCTTCACGTACTCGTTGAAGGAGAGCACCTGCTCGATCATGTCGCGCGCGATCGACTTCGGGCGCACGTTGAGGTCCGCCACCCACGGGTGCTGCGCCTTGAAGGCGTTGAACGTGAGGTACGAGAGCTCGCGGTTGGGCACCACGAGCTCCACCTTCTCGAGCTCCGCGATGCGCTCTTCGAAGGGCACCCCTTGGGCCTTCAGCTCGGCGAGCTTGGCCTGCTTCGCCTTGTCGAGCTGCTTGACCAGGATGGGGTCGGGGTCCTCGCAGATCGACTCGACCGCGGTGAGCACGTCGAGCGCGTGCGTAGGCAGCTCGTGGTCGAGGCGCGGCAGGGTCTCGAGCAGGTAGAGCGCGAGCGGCTGGTTCAGCGCGAAGTCGAGCTGGAGATCGTCGGCGAGCGTGTGGACGGAGCCACCCCCGGGCTGCGGCACGCGCCACAGCACCTGCGCGTCGAGCAGCGAGCGGTAGAGCGTGAGCGCCACCCGCCCGAGCCTCCGCTTCTCGGGCGTGCGCTCGTGCGAGCGGTTCACGAGCCGGGCCATCGCCATGCACCCGCCGTCCTCCCGCGTGAGCACGTCGAGCAGCATGCCGTGCGACACCGTGAAGCGCGAGACGAGCGGCTCCGGCGGGCTCGCCACGAGCTTGTCGAAGGTCGCCTTGTCCCACGGCATGTAGCCGCGCTCCGGCGGCTTTCGCCTCACGAGCTTGCGGAGCTTCTTCGGGTCCCCGGCGGCCTTCGCCTCGAGGCGGAGGTTCTCGATCACGTGCTCGGGCGCCTGCGCCACCACGAGCCCCTCGGTGTCGAAGCCGCGGCGGCCGGCGCGCCCCGCGATCTGCTTGAAGTCGCGCACCGTCAGGATCGCCGTCTTCTCGCCGTCGTATTTGCACAGCTTCGTGAACAGCACGGTGCGGATGGGCACGTTCACGCCCACCCCGAGGGTGTCGGTGCCCGAGATGACCTTGAGCAGCCCGCGCTGCGCGAGCTTCTCCACGAGCAGGCGGTACTTCGGCAGGAGCCCCGCGTGGTGGAGCCCCACGCCGTGCCGCGCGAAGCGCTGCACCTCCTTGCCAAAGGGCGTGTCGAAGCGCGTCCCGAGCATCGCGTCGGCGATCGTGCGCTTCTCTTCCTTCGTGCAGAAGTCGGCGCTCATGAGGTTCTGGGCCTCCTCGGCGGCGCCGCGTTGGGTAAAATTAACCAAATATATCGGTGACTTGCCTGCCGCCACGAGCTCGCTCAGGGTCGTGTGGAGCGGGGTGTCTCGGTACTCGAACGTGAGGGGGACGGGTCGCTCGGCCGTTCGCACGGTCCGCACCGGGGCGCCGGTGCGCCGCTCGAGGTCCTGCTCGAAGAACGTCACGTCGCCGAGCGTCGCGGACATGAGCAGGAACCGCGCGCGGGTCAGCTCGAGCAGGGGCACCTGCCAGGCCACGCCGCGCTCCTTGTCCGAGTAGTAGTGGAACTCGTCCATCACCACGTGGCCGAGGTCGGCGCGATCGCCCTCGCGCAGCGCCATGCTCGCCAAGATCTCGGCCGTCGCGCACAAGATCGGCGCGCCCGGGTTGATGCACGCGTCCCCGGTGAGCAGGCCCACCGCGTCCTTCCCGAAGTCCTTCGAGAGCGCGAAGAACTTCTCGTTGGCGAGCGCTTTGATGGGCGCGGTGTAGATCGAGCGCCGCCCCTCGGAGAGCGCGAGGAAGTGGGCGAACGTGGCCACGAGGCTCTTGCCCGAGCCCGTCGGCGTGCCCAAGACGACGTGGTTGTCCGCGGCGAGCTCGAGCATCGCCTCTTCCTGCGCGGGGTAGAGGTCGAGGCCGAGCTCGGCCACGTGGCCGAGGAACGCGTCGAGCGCGGCCTCGGGCGAGGCGCCGCTCGACGCGAAGGGCGGGAGGCGGTCGTAGAGCGTGGGCATGCGCCTTCATACGCCGTTTCTCGCCCTCGCGGGCCGCAGGCGTCGGGGTTCGGCGCTCAGCGCACGCCGAGGGCTTCTCCGAGCCGCGCGAGCAGCGAACGGCGCGGGTCGACGGCCTGGAACGCCCGCAGCGAGGCGATCTCCCCGGCGACGGCGTCGCGCACGCGATCGCGGAGCGCGCGCAAGGCGTCGTCGTCGTCCGCGGGTGTGCCCTCGGTCGAGATGGCCTCCGCGAAGCCAAAGTAGATGCGCTGCGGCCGGCGCGGGCGGGCGAGCGGGAACAGCACGTCGCGCCGCACGCCGAGCCGATCGATGACCCGCGCGAGCGGCGCCGCGAGCGGGGAGGCGAGCACCTCGTCGGCGTCGAGCACCACGTCGAAGGCGTCCTCGACGCCGACGCACGCGAACGGCACGATCGTGCAGCCGTG
>CAZHGG010000042.1:0-14882 GCA_964531755.1 uncultured Polyangiaceae bacterium | reverse complement strand
ACGGCCGGGGCCGCGCTGCTTGCGCTCGCCGTCGCGCTCGGCGCGCGCCGAGCTCGGCGTGGTCGCCGCGCGCCCTGAGCACAGCGCCGCCGGGGCGAGGCCGGGCTATACTGGGCACGTGGAGGTGTCACAGCACGAGCTGGCGAGCGCGCTCGCGGCGGTCGACATCGGCGTTTGGACCTGGGACGTGGCGACGCGCGCCTTGCGGTGGTCCCCCGAGCTCTGCGCGCTCTTCGGGCTCGCCCACGCCCCCGACTCGTACGAGCAGTACCTCGATCGCGTCCCTGCCGCGGATCGCGCGCGCCTGCGCGAGGCGATCGAGGGCGCCCTCCGCCAGGCGACGGCGACCCGCGCGTCGACCACGTACACCATCGAACACCGCGTCGTGGTGCCCGGCGGCGAGGAGCGCTGGCTCGCGTGCCGGGGTCGCGTGGTGGTCGACGAGGCCGGGGCGCCGACCTCCCTCGTGGGCACCGCGGTCGACGTCTCGAGCCGGCGCCGCACGGAGGAGCGCCTCCGAGAGAGCGAGGCGCTGCTGCGGCTCACGACCGAGCTCGGCACCGACTACGTTTATGTCGTCGAGCTCGACCGGCCGACGCTGGTGCCGTCGATCGTCGCGGGCTCCTTCGAGCGCACGACGGGAATGACGCCCGCGGACGTGGAGGCCCGCGGCGGGTGGTTCGAGGTCATCGTCCCCGCCGATCGGGCCGCCGTGGCCGCGGTGATGCCAGCCGTGCTGAGCGGGAAGCCGAGCGTGAACGAGTACCGCATCACCGACCCGCGCGGCGACGTGCGCTGGCTCCGCGACTCGGTGCGCCCCGTGCGCGACGCGGCCAGCGGCGCCGTCGTGCGCGTGGTGGGCGGGGTGCAGGACATCACCGAGCGAAAGGCGCTCGAGGAGCAGCTCTTCCAGGCGCAAAAGCTCGAGGCGCTGGCGCGCCTCTCGGGCGGAATCGCACATGATTTCAACAATTTACTAGCCGTCATCATGGGCTCGGTCGCGGTGCTCGAGGGGCAGGCGACCTCGCCGGAGGCCCGCGAGTGCTGCGGGGCCATCCTCGAGGCGACCGAGCGCGGCGCGGAGCTCACGCGCTCTCTGCTGATGTTCGCGCGGCGCGACGCGGGCTCGCCGCGCGTGGTCGCGCTGGGCGACGTCGTGCGCGAGGCGATGCCCCTGCTCGGGCGGGCCGTCGGGCCGAGCGTGCGGGTCGTGTTCGACGGCGTGCGAGGCGGGCCGCACCGCGTCCGGATCGACCCGGGGCAGGCGCAGCTCCTGCTCCTCAACCTGGTGGTCAACGCGCGCGACGCGATGCCGAGCGGCGGCGCGGTCCACCTCGCCGTGAGCGACGACGACGACGCGCGCAGGCCGCCCGAGCTCTCGGCCGGGCCGTACGCGCGCCTCACGGTCACCGACGGGGGCGAGGGGATCCCCCCCGAGCTGGTGCGCCGCGTGTTCGAGCCGTTCTTCACGACGAAGCCGCCGGGGAAGGGCACGGGGCTCGGGCTCTCGGCCTGCCACGGCATCGTCACCCACGCGGGCGGCGCCATCCACGTGGAGAGCGCGGTAGGGCGCGGGACCACCTTCGTCGTGTACCTCCCGCTCGCGGCGCGCGCGGGCGAGGCGGAGGAGGCCGATCCGAGCCGGACGCGGCACTCGCCGGGCGGCACCGAGCGCGTGCTGGTCGTGGAGGACGAGGCGAGCCTGCTTCGCGTGCTCACCCGCGCGCTGCAGGATCGCGGCTACGCGGTGCGGGGCGTGGGCTCGGCAGAGGAGGCCCTCGAGGCCCTCGCCGAGGCCTCGTTCGATCTCATCGTCTCCGACCTCGCGCTCCCCGGCCTCTCCGGCGCCGACCTCGCGCACGCCGCCCGCGAGCGGTGGCCCTCGGTGGGCCTCGTGCTCATGTCCGGCCACCCGGGCGCGGCGCTGCTCCCCGAGGGGGTGGCGCTGCTCGCCAAGCCGTTCACCGCGGAGCGGCTCGCGAGCCAGGTGAGGGAGACGTTGGACGCGGCCGCGGCGAGGCCCCGCGAGGCCGAGTAGCATCGACACGCATGTAGTTTACACGCACATCACGCCCGACGACGACGCAGGAACGTCTCGAGCGCGCTCACGACGAGGGCGTGGCCGATGACCCCCTCGTCGAGCAGCGCGGGGAGCTCCGCGAGGTCGACGAGCACGACCTCGAGCTCCTCGAGCTCGTCGAACTGCTGCGCCCCCGAGGGCACCGCGCCGCGCGCCACGAAGGCGTGGCACACGTTCCCCTGCATGGCCGGGTTGGGGTACACGGACGTGAGCAGCTCGAACGACGCGGCCTCGTAGCCCGACTCTTCGCGGAGCTCCCGCGCGGCGGCCTCGAGCGGGGTCTCGCCGGGGTCGATGACGCCGCCGGGCACCTCCAGGCTCATGGCGCCGGTGCCGAAGCGGTACTGCCACACGAGGACGAGCTGGTCCTCGGGCGTGATCGCGATGACGTTGCACCAGTCGTTCATGCGGAAGGTGTTCACGTCCATGCGCGGCTTGCCTGCGCCGTCGACGATCGCGTGCCGCTCGACCCCGAACACGCGGTACTCCGCGACGAGCTCCGTGCGCACGCGCGACCAAGGAGCGATGGTGGGGCCCTGCACGCGCGGCTTCACGGCGACACCTCGCCTTCGGCTCGGGCTCGCGGTCGACTCACTTTCATGGCGCCGCGTTAGGCACTTTTTGGCCGGGGTGCAAGGTGGTACACGACCGGCGTGGCCAAGGCGGAGAAGAACCCGGGCGAGAAGCTCGTCGTCAAGAACCGTCGCGCGACGTTCGACTACGACATCGACGACGTCTTCGAGGCGGGCATCGTCCTCGTGGGGAGCGAGGTCAAGTCGATGCGCGAGGGCCGCGTGGAGATCGTGGACGCCTTCGCCTCGGTCGACCGCGGCGAGGTGTGGCTCAAGCAGCTGCACATCGGGCCGTTCGAGCGTGCGGCGGCGTTCCCGCACGACATCCGCCGGGCGCGGAAGCTGCTCCTCCACAAGAGCGAGATCGTGCGGATCGAGCGCGCTCTGACGCGTGAGGGTTACACCCTCATCCCGCTGCGGCTCTACTTCAAAGAGGGGCGGGTGAAGGTCGAGGTGGGCCTCGCCCGGGGCAAGAAGCTCCACGACAAGCGAGCCGACATGGCGAAGAAGACAGCCGATCGCGAGGCGCGCGCGGCCATGAACCGCGGGAGGAAGGGCGCATGAGCGGCGTCACCGATGGGACGGCCCCAGCGACGGAGTGGCACCTCGCGTGGAGCCGTGGCGGCTTCGCGCGGCTCGTGAAGGTGTCCGACACCGCCCTCACGCTCGCGTCGACGGTGCCCTCGCCGCCGGGCTCGCGCATCGACGCGAGCTTCGTGGGCGCCCCGCACCTGGGGCTCCGCGTGAAGATCCACGCCTCGCGGAGGCAGCCCGACGGCACCTTCCTCCTCGAGGGGCGACCGATCGATCTCACCCGCGACGTCCGCGCGCACGCGCTCGCCCTGCTCGCCGGCCCGTCTGAGCCCGACCCGACGTGAGCCGCGCGCGGCGCGCTAGTCGCCGTCGAGCGCCATCGTCTTGTGGTCGCCCACCTGGATGGCGGCGAGGTCCGCCACGTTCGACAGCTCGCTCCACAGGCCCCACGCGCGCACCGTGCGCTCGAGGTACACGACGCGCTCCGCGCAGCGCGCGATGGCCTGGAGGTTGTGCGTGACGAGGACGGCGGCCATCGTCTCGCTGGCGCTGATCTCCGCCATGAGATCGACGATGGCGGCGCGGCCTCCGACGTCGACGCCGGCGGTGGGCTCGTCGAGGATGAGCAGCGCGGGCTTGGTCACGAGGGCCCGCGCGAGGAACACGCGCTGGGTCTCGCCGCCCGACAGGTCGCGCATGGAGGCGCCGGCGAGGCGCGCGGCGCCGCAGCGCTCGAGCGAGGCCATCGCCGCGTCGCGCTCGTGCGGCCGAATCACGAGCGGCCAACGCCCGCGGAGGTTCGCGACCACCACGTCGAGCGGCGTGGCGGGGAAGTCGCGATCGAACGCCTTGCGCTGCGGCACGTAGCCGACCTTGGCCCGCCCCTCCGCGACCGGGAGCCCGGCGATGCGGATCGATCCCTTCGTGGGCGTGAGCAGCCCGAGCACGCACTTGAGCAGCGTGCTCTTGCCCGCGCCGTTCGGCCCCGACAGGCAGAGAAACTCGCCCACGGGCACATGGAAGGTGACGTCCTCGAGCACGGCGCGCTTGCCGAACGTCACGCTCACGCCCCGCACGTCGAGCGCGCGCGGCCCCTCTTCGGGCGGGCGCGTGCCATGAAACGTCGTGGGCTCGAGCCGGCGCGAGGCGGGCCCGCGAGGCCGATCCGAGAGCGACGAGGGCGGTCCCGCGCTCACTTTTGGTACTTCTCGAGCTGCGCCACGTTGTAGCGGAGCGTCTTCTCGTAGCTGTCGGTCTCGGCGCCGCCACCGACGGGGTCGAGCACGCCGAGCGGGATCTTCGCCTCGTCGGAGAGCACCTTCGCCGGCCGCGGGTCGAGCTGCGGCTCGCTGTAGAGCGCGGGCACCTGCTTCGCCTTGATGACTCCCAGCACCTTCTGTACGTAGTCGCCGGTCGGCGTCGAGCCCGGAAACGGCTCGATCACCGCCAGCACGGTGAGCCCGTAGCGCGCGGCGAAGTAGCCGAAGCTGCCGTGGAAGGTGACGAAGCCCTTCTTCGGGAGCGCCTTGGTGCGCGCCTCGAGCTCCTTGTCGAGCGCCTCGAGCTCGCCCTCGAGGCTGGCCGCGCGCTGCCGGTAGGCCACGGCGTGCGACGCGTCGAGCTTGGCGATCTCCTCGGTGAACGCCCGCACGATGAGGCGCGCGTTCTGGGGGTCGAGCCACACGTGCGGGTCGAGCGCGCCCTTCTCGTGGTCGTGGTCGTCGTCGTCGTCCTTCTCACCGTGCTTGTGCGCCTCCTCCTCGCCGATCGCCTCGAGCTCCACCTTGCGCGTGGGCACGCGATCGCCCACGCGGAGGAGCTTCGCCTTCGGCGCGGCGTCCTTCATGAGGCGCTCCATCCACGGGTCGAGGCCGAGGCCGACCATCACGCCGAGCCCCGACTTCGCCACCTCCTCCACGTCGTGGGGCGTGGGGTCGAACGTGTGCTCGTTCTTCCCGGGCGGGAGCAGCAGCGACACGTCGGCGTCGGGCCCCGCGACGCGCCGGACGAGGTCGTACACGGGGTAGATCGAGACGGCGACGCGGGTCTTCCCCGCGGGCGCGGCGCCGCAGCTCTTGCAGCCGGCGAGCGTCAGCGAGGCCGCGGCCGCGAGCGCGAGGGTCAGCGTGAGCGCAGGGCGAGCCAGGCGGTGCATGAAGGCAGAGCCTAGTTCACGGCGCTCGACCTGGGCAGCGAGATCGTCGCAGCAGAGGCCCACGCGAGGCGCCGCACCCGCCTCGCCCCAGGTGAATGTGATAGGCTCACGTCTCGGGGTTTATGCTCGACTACGAGATCCGCGGCGCGCTGCCCTCCGACGAGGAGCAAATCCTCTCGGTCGCGCGCCACCTGAACACGGTCAACTTACCTGACGATCGGGAGGGCGTGCGGCTCATCCTCGAGGCCGCGCACAAGAGCTTCACCGGCGCCACCAAGGACCCGAAGCGCCGTGAGTACGTCTTCGTCCTCGTGGACAAGACCCAGGACAAGATCATCGGCACCTCGATGATCTTCGGCCAGCTCGGGCGCCGCGAGGCGCCGTACATCTACCTCGACGTCATCGACGAGGAGCGGTACTCGCAGACGCTCGACAAGCACTTCAAGCACACGACGCTGTCCATCGGATACTCGTACGATGGCCCCACCGAGATCGGCGGGCTCGTGCTCCTCCCCGACTACCGGCGTGTGCCCGAGCGCCTCGGGCAGTTCGTCTCGTACGTGCGCTTCTTGTTCATCAAGATGCACCGCGAGCTCTTCCGCGACGAGCTGCTCGCCGAGCTCCTCCCGCCCCTCGAGAAGGACGGCACCTCGCACCTGTGGGAGGCCCTGGGCCGGCATTTCACCGGCATGACCTACGCCGAGGCCGACCGGCTCTCGAAGCGCAACAAGGAGTTCATCCGCGCGCTCTTCCCGGAGGGCACGATCTACGCGTCGCTCCTGCCGAAGCTCGCGCAAGACGTCATCGGCAAGGTGGGCGCGCAGACGCGCGGCGTGGAGAAGATGCTCCGACGCATCGGCTTTCGGTACGCCGAGCGGGTCGACCCGTTCGACGGCGGGCCCCACTTCACCGCCCTCACCGACGAGGTGTCGCTCGTGCAGCGCACGGAGAAATCGCGGGTGTCCGCGCTCATCCCGCCCGACGAGCCCACCAAGACCCGCGCGCTCGTGGCGCGTCACCTGGACGCGGCCCCGTACTTCCGCGCCGTGCTGTCGCCCGTGCGGGCGGGCCCCGGCGACGAGGAGTGCGAGATCGGGGCCCGCGCCGCCGAGCACCTCGAGCTCGCCGTGGGCGACGACGCGTGGGTCCTCCCGCTCGACTGACATGGCGCCGCGACACGACAGCCGGGCCTCCGTGGAGCCCGTGGAGGACAGCGAGGCGGAGGAGCTCGAGCTCCGCACCGCCGACGGCGTGACGTTGCGGGCGACGCTGCGCGAGCCGCCTCGCCGTGAGTGGCCGGAGCCGCGGGGCACGATGGTGCTCGCCCACGCTGCCTTCGCCCGGCGGGTCGAGTGGGAGCGACCTCGCGGCCAGGGGCTCGCGGCCCGCCTCGCGCGGAGGGGCTACCGCGCGCTCGCGTTCGACTTTCGCGGCCACGGCGACTCGACGAACGACGCGCCCGGTCGCGACGCGCGCGACGGGTACGACGCCTTCGTGCGGCACGACCTGCCCGCGGTGGTCGCCTGCGCGAAGGACCGCGGCGGGCGCGTCGTCGTCGTGGGCCACTCGCTCGGCGGACACGTCGCGCTCGCGTCGCAGGGCCTCGGGCTGCTCGGCGCCGACGGCGTCCTCGCGGTCGCCGCGAACGTGTGGCACCCCACCTTCGAGCCGTCGCTCGCGCGGCAGGCGCTCAAGCGCGGCGTCGCGACCCTGATGTCGGGCCTCACCCGCGGGCTCGGCGTGTTCCCCGCCCGCGCGCTCCGCGTGGGGAGCGACGACGCGCGGCCCTCGGCGGTCGGCGCGATCCTGCGCACCGCGCGCGACGGCTCGTGGCGCAGCGACGACGCGCGCGACGACTACCTCGCCGCCCTCACCCGCGTGGACATCCCCGTGTGCGCCCTGCTCAGCGAGGGCGATCGCCTCGCGTGCACCCCCGAGAGCGGGCGCCGCTTCCTCTCGCGCACGCGGGGCCCGAGCGCCGCGTTCGTCGTGGGCGCGTCTCCGGGCGGCGGGCCGGCGCCAGACCACATGGGCCTCGTCACGGCGCACCACGACGGGCCGTGCCGCGAGCAGTGGGAGCGCGCGCTCGCGTGGCTCGAGTCCAGAGTGGCGTGAGCGGCGAGCGCGAAGACCCCGGTTCCACCTGGCTGTCCCCGCCGCCGGCCTGTGCTCGCGTCGATCCGCACCGGCCGATCGCTCAGCGGTCCACCTCCACGAACGTCGGCGCGTAGCCGACGACCAGGGGCACCCGCGCGGCCGACGGAAGCGCGCGGGGCGCGCCATCGCTCTCCGTGACGGTGATTGCGCGCGGCGGCGCGCCGAGGTCGAGCGTGTACGAGAGCGTCGCCCCATCGAGCGTGGGGCGGCCGGTCGACGCGAACGGCTGGAACGCGACGTACACCTCCCGACCTCCCGGGCGCACGAAGCGCTCGACCCAGGCCTCTCGGTCGACGTCGAGCGTGCCCGAGACGTGGCCGCTGGGCGACGCGTCGGCCAGCGCGCGCTGCACGGCGATCACGGCGCGCACTGCCGGAGTAGGGGCGCCGTCCGGGGCGAGGTCGGCCCACCCGCACTCCCCGTTTCCCGCGGGCTCGCAGCGCGGCGACACCTTCAGCGGCAGCGCGCCGAGGAGCGCCGGCTTGCCATTCGAGAGGAGCGCCCGCTTGCGCACGAGCGACTGCGCCATGAGGGCCGCGCTCGTCTCGCCCCACGACGAGAGGGTCTCGAGGGGGCTCATGTACGTGCTCTCCGTGTCGAGGAGGCCTCGATCGCCCCAGCCGTTCGCGTCGAGGCGCTTGCGCAGCTCGAGGATGCCCTCGATCGGGGCGAACCGGTTGTGGAGGGTCGAGCGTGTGGGCGGGTAGGGTCCGTCGTCGCCGAGCGGCTTGTACCCGTGGAAAGCGAGAAAATCGAAGCGCGCCCCGCGGGCCCCGTCGAGGAGCAGCTCGAGGATCTGGAGCTGCCGCGCGGCCTCCGGGCCCGTGGAGTCGGCGAACATCTCGACGCCGTGCGTGCCCACCTTCACGCCCGGGAAGCCCGCGTGAACGCGCTCGTAGACTCCGTTCTGGATGGCGAGGAGATCGTCGTCGGTGCCGCGCCAACCCGGCCCAGCGGGGTTGTTCACGAGCTCCAAGTACTCGACCTTCGCGTCGTCGCGGTACCGCGTGAGGAACCACTCGACGAACCGAACATAGCGCCCCACGTCCACCGAGGTGACGCCCGGCCCGGCGGGGGCGCTGATCATCGGCACCATGCTCCAGCCCTTCTCCTTGAAGAGCCACACCGTCGCGTCGAGGTCGAAGCAGTCGGGCTGGCAGCTCCGCGAAGTGAACGGCTCGGTGGGCTGGGCCGTGAGGCGGATCTTCACGTACGTGGCGCGCAGCTCTCGCTCGACCACCGCGAGCGCGGCCTGGTTCTCCGCGGAGCTCGGCGCGGTGTCCAGCTTGGCCGAGAGGGACTCGACGCCGAAGAGGAACGACCCCGCGATCGGTGGGGACGCGTCCGCTCGCGGGGGCGCGTCGGGGCTCGCCAGCGCGTCGGGTGCGGCGTCGAGGGGGACCGCCGAGGTCGCGGCGGCGTCGGGGCTGGCCGAGGGCGGAGCCGACGAGGAGCCGCTGCACGCCGCGGCGAGGAAGACGCTCGAGCCGATCCCCTGCGCCACGAGCCGTCGGAGGAGGTCCATTCACGCAGGGTAGCCGTTCCCTGAGCGCGCGGAACCGGGCGCGTGGCTTCGGAGCTCCGCGTCGACGCGGGTGAACCTCGCTGAGCGCCTCGTCGCACGGCTTGAGCGGCGGAGCGCGCGGCCCGGGCCCTTCGACACGGCGACCGATTCGTGATGAGCTACGCGGGCTTGGACGAGCGCCTCTCCTCCCCCTCCGTCGCCCGCAACCGGGACCCGATCCTCGAGGTCCTGCGGCCGCTGTGCGAGGCGCGCCAGCGGGACGACGCCCCCGTGTGCGTGCTCGAGCTCGCGAGCGGCTCGGGCGAGCACGCGGTGCACTTCGCGAGGAGCCTGCCCCACGTCACCTGGCAGCCGAGCGACCTCGACCTCGCGAGCCTGGCCAGCATCGACGCGTGGAGGCTCCAGGCCAAGGTGACCAACATGCTGCCCCCGCTACGCCTCGACGCGACCGACACTTGGCGCCTCCCGGCCATGGGGGACGGGGCGCACTACGACGGCGTCGTGTGCATCAACATGATCCACATCAGCCCGTGGGAGGCCACGCTCGGCCTCTTCGACAACGCGCGGCGCGCCCTCGAGGACGGCGGCTTCGTGTTGTTGTATGGGCCGTATCGCCAGGGCGGGAAGCACACCGCCGAGAGCAACGCGCGCTTCGACGCGAGCCTGCGGGTACGCGACGCGCGCTGGGGCGTGCGGTGCCTCGACGAGGTGACGGCCGTCGCGGCGGCCCGGGGCTTCACGCGGGAGCGCGTAGTCGAGATGCCGCGCGACAACCTCTGCGTGGCGTTCTCGCGGACGCACGCGCGCGACGAGCGCCCGCCGGGCGCCGCGGAGGGCTGATGCGGGTCGTGTCTTACAACGTGAGGTACTTCGGGCACGGCACGCGCGGCATCGCGAGCACCGAGGGCGGCATGCGCCGGATCGCGGCGGCCCTCGCCAGGCTCGATCCGCTCCCCGACGTGCTCATGCTCCAAGAGATCGAGACGCGCTCGCTGCGCTCGAACGCGCTGCACTGGGGCCGCGGCGCCCCGCAGATCGAGACCTTCGCGAGCGTGCTCGCGGCCGAGCTCGCCCTGAAGCGCACGACCCTCGACTCCTACGTGCCCCACTACTTCCCTGCGCACGTGTACGGCCTGCGCGCGAGCCCGGTGTACACGACGGGCCTCGCCATCCTCGTGCGCAAGAGCCTCCCGGTGCTGCACGCGAAGGCCGAGGACATCACGCAGCGCGAAGGCTACTGGTTCCCGTCGCTGAAGCAGACTCGCCTGTGCGCGCACGTGCGCGTCGCGCACCCGCGGCTCGGGGAGATCGATCTGTTCAATACGCACCTCTCCCTGCCGCAGGCGTTCTCACGGCAGTTCTGGCGGCGCGGCGACAAGATGGGGCACGGGAAGAACCAGGTCGCCGAGATCGAGGCCCTGCTCGAGTTCATCCGCGCCCACCGCGGCTCCGGCGGCCTCGTGCTCGCGGGTGACTTCAACGCGGCGCCGGGCTCGCCGGTGATCGAGCGGGTCGCGAGCGCTGGCCTGCGCCACGCGCTGAGCGACGTCCACGGCCTCGACGAGGCGGGGCTCAAGGCCTTCCCCACGGCGGGCTTCATGCACCTGCGCATGCACATCGACCACGCGTTCACGAGCCCGGAGCTCGTGTTCCACGAGCTCCACGAGACCTTCCCTTTCGGCAAGCGCGAGGGACACTTCTGGGGCCTGTCGGACCACATGCCACTCGTCGGCAGCGTCACGCGGAAGGGCGAGGGCTGAGGGGGCGAGCCGAGCCGGACGACCTCGGTACGCTCGAGCTACGTCGCGCGCGCCTTGACGCCCGGACGCGGGCGTACGAGGAAGGAGCCATGTCGCTCCCCGAACCCGTCAAGGCGCAGATCGAGGCCGAGCTCGCGAAGAGCAAGGTCGTGCTGTTCATGAAGGGCAGCAAGCACTTCCCCCAGTGCGGCTTCTCCTCGCAGGTCGTGAAGATCCTCACCGACGTCGGCGTGCCGTTCGAGACCGTGAACGTGCTGAAGGACCCCGCGATCCGCGACGGCATCAAGGTCTACGCGGAGTGGCCCACCATCCCGCAGCTCTACATCGACGGGCAGTTCGTCGGCGGGTGCGACATCGTGAAGGACCTCTACGCCTCGGGTGAGCTCAGCGAGCTCTTGGGCGCTTCGCCGAAGGAGCCGCCCGCGCCCCCCACCATCACACTGTCGGAGACGGCGAGGCGCGCCATCACCGCGGCCGACGACGGCTCCGGTGACACCCTCCGGCTCGAGGTGAACCCTGAGTTCCAGTACGATCTCTACTTCGGGCCCAAGGAGCCGAGCGACGTCGAGACGACCGCGAACGGCGTCGTCGTGCGCATGGACCGCGGCACCGCCTCCCGCGTGGACGGCCTGCACATCGACTGGGTCGAGGACCAGGGCGGCGCCTTCAAGATCGACAACCCCAACGAGCCGCCGCGGGTGCGCGGGCTCTCGGTCGAGGGCCTCCAGGCGATGCTGGCGCGCGGCGACGCGCTCGAGCTCGTCGACGTGCGCAGCGAGGGGGAGCGGCGCCTCGCGAAGCTCGAGCGGGGGCGCCTCCTCACCGAGGAGACGGAGGCCGCGCTCCTCGCGCTGCCACGCGACACCGCGCTCGTGTTTTACTGCCACCACGGCGCGCGCAGCCGCGGCGCGGCCGAGCACTTTCTGCGCGAGGGCTTCCGCAAGGTGTGGAACCTCGAGGGCGGCATCGACGCCTGGTCCCTGAAGATCGACCCGAGCGTCCCGAGGTACTGAGATGAGCGAGCACCCGACCGACTTTCAGGGCAGCGTCCTCGACGCCCTGCGGACCAGCATCCAGGGGGCGCTCCCCGACGCCGTGGTCGAGGCCTCCGGCGGGGGCGGCCACTACAGCTTGGTCGTCACCTCGACCGCGTTCGCCGGCAAGGGGCCCGTCGACTCGCAACGCCTCGTGTACTCGGCGATCGCGCACCTCATGAAGGGCGATCGCGCGCCCGTGCACGCCGTCGACTCGCTGAAGACCAAGATCCCGCGCTGAGCCGGCGTCTCGCTCTTCGAGCGTGACCGTGACGGGCCGCGGGAGGCCCGCCGAGGGCGGCTCGCTAGGCGCCGCCCGCTACGGTCATCTTCGCGACGCGGAAGGTCGGCGACGCGGTCGACGTGCGAAGATCGAGATCGGTCCCGACGGCGTCGATGGTCTTCCACAGCTCGTCGACGTTGAGCGAGATGGTGACCTCGCTGACGGGGTACGCGAGCTCGCCGTTCTCCACCCAGAAGCCTGAGGCGCCGCGCGAGAAGTCGCCCGTGACGGCGTTGAAGCCGAAGCCCATCATGTCCACCACGTAGAGGCCCGACTTCGTGCCCTTCAGGATGTCCTCCGGCGAGTCTTTTCCAGGCCGAAAGATGAAGTTCGACGTCGTGGGCGACACGCCCGCGGCGCCGCCCCGGGAGGCCGAGCCCGTGCTCTTTCGTCCCAGCTTTCGCGCCGAGTAGCTGTCGCACAAGTAGGTGCGGAGGACGCCCTCTTCGACCACGACGTTCTGCCGGCTGGCGAGGCCCTCGCCGTCGTAGGGGCGCGACCCCGGCGCGCGGGGGATGAGCGGATCGTCGACCACGGTGACGAGCTCGCTCGCGACGCGCGTCCCCTCGCGCCCCACGAGATAGCTCGATTTCCGCCAGATGGCGCTGCCCATGACGCACCCGGCGAGCATGCCGAGGATGCTCCGCGCCGCGTCGGGGTCGAAGATCACGGGCACCTCGCACGTGGGCACCGTCCGCGCCCCGAGCTTGCGCAGCGTGCGGCGCGCGGCCTCGACCCCGACGGACTCGGGCGAGTCGAGCTCGGCGAAGTGGCGGCGCGCGGTCCAGTGGTGGCCGCGCCGCTTCTTGCCGCCCTCGTCCTCGGCGAGGGGGACGACGCTGAGCGATTGGTACGAACCCGTGTAGGCTGCACGGAACCCGCTGGAGAGCACGAGCGCGGAGCCGCCGGCGACGCGCGCGAAGTTGCCGCCGTCGCTGTTGGTGATGCGCGGGTCGGCGTCCAGCGCGGCCTTCTCGCCGCGGCCGGCGAGCTCGAGCGCCGTCTTGGCGTCGATCGCGCCGCCCGCCGGATCGTAGAGATCGAGATCGGGGGAGGCCGAGGGATCGCACAGCTCCGCGGGGTCGGCGGGCCCGGCGAACTCGTCGCGCTGGCAGAGGTCGGAGAGCTCGAGGGCGTCGCCGACGAAGCGCTCGAGGCCCGCGTCGGAGAGATCGCTCGTGGTGGTGGAGGCGACGCGCCCGCCCTTGATGATACGGAGGCCCGCCGACCGGGTGCTCGCCTCCTCGACGAGCTCGGGCTTGCCGAGGCGGACGCGGACCGACAGCTCCGCGCCGCTGCGGAGGATACACTCGGCCACGTCGGCGCCGCCCTTGCGGGCCCGCTCGACGACGCGGTCTCCGATGGAGAGGAGCTCGCTGAGCTCTCGGTCGATGGACATGGGCGCGAGGCTACCACGATTCGCGCGCACGCCGGCCCGAACCGGCGGCGCAGCGACTGCGGGTCGAGCGCACCGAATGCGCGCGGCCGCGGCGCGAGAGCGCGTGCGCGTGGCGGCGCTCTTCGGTACAGTCGAGGCATGGCGCTCTGGTCGACTCCCGTCCGCGAATACATGAGCCACAAGCTGATCTCGGCCGACGCGCGCACGCCGCTGGAAGAGGCGCGCGCGCTGCTGGTGGAGCGCGACGTCTCGGGGCTCGTTGTGCTCGACCAGGGGAAGCTCGTGGGCATTCTCTCCACGACCGATCTCCTCCGCGGCACGATGATCGGCAGCCACGCGAAGGTGGCCGCCGACCTGATGACCACCGACGTCGCCACGATCGAGGAGGCCGCGAGCCTCCGCGAGGCCGCCAAGGTGATGCTCGCGCGGCGCACGAACCGCGTCGTCGTGCTCCGCAAGGGCGAGCCGGTGGGCGTCCACAGCACGCGCGACGCGATGCGCGCCGTCATGTTCCACCACATCGAGGCGCCGCTCGCGCGAGTCATGCAGACCATGATCGTCACGATCGACGCTGGCGAGTCGTGCCAGACCGCCATCGATCGGCTGGACCTCGAGAACAAGAGCGGGCTCGTGGTGGTCGACGGCGCGAAGCCCGTGGGCGCCTTCACCCACACCGAGGCGCTGAAGGCGCGGCTCGCCGGCCCCGAGGCGCTGCTCGCCCCGGTGGACACCATGATGAGCTACGAGACCATCTGCCTCGAGGAGACCACGCCGCTCTACCGCGCGGCCGGGCACGCCGTGCAGATGGGCCTGCGCCGCATCTTCGTGACGCGCGGCGGAGAGCTCGTGGGCACCGTGACCGGCTTCGACCTCGTGCGGGTCATGACCTGGGACGCGCTCTAGGGCCCTGCGGGCCGGTCAGCGGCGACGGAAGAGGATCGGGATCGTGAAGCTGCGCGGTCGGTCCGCCGCTGGGAATCGCCAGCCGCGGACCTCGCCTTCGACGCAGCGGGCGAGCCCGGGATCGGCCGTCGACGCCCGGACGGAGCTCACGCTCCCTCCGGGGGCCACCGCGATCACCGCCGTGACCATCGCGGTCCCCGCGGAGCCCCAGCAGGTCTTCGCGAGCGCCGCGTGGTGCGACCGCGCGACCGCGAGCCCGACGGAGGTGTCGTCGGTGGCACCCGCCGGGGACGTCGAGGCCGATGGAGAAGTCGAAGCGGCAGGCGGCGGCGTCGCGGGGGTCGGCAGCGGGAGCGGCTGCGGAGGAGGCGGGACGAACGTCGGCGAGAGCGCGACGTCGGTCGACGGCGCCGGCGGCGCGGGGACCGCGGGAGCGCGAGGCGCGGGCCCCGGCGGGGGCGAGGCGTCGAGCAGGGCGGA
>CAZHGG010000041.1:0-15312 GCA_964531755.1 uncultured Polyangiaceae bacterium | reverse complement strand
GAGCGCCGAGGAGCCCCGCGAGCCCCTGCCCGCGAGCCCCGCGCCGCAAGCGAGCGTGTACCCGCCGCCGCCGGTCACCGGGTTCTCTCCCGCCGCCGCGGGCTCTCCGTTCCGCCACCCGGCCCCGGGCTGGCCACCTCCGTCGCCGCAGGCGACCGCGGGCGGCGCAGGCCCGTGGCTCGCGCTCGGCCTCGCGGGCATGCTCATCGTCCTGCTCGGCGGCGGCCTCGCCGGGTTCGTGGCCTACCGAAAGCGCGCGCGCGCCGTCAAAGCGACGCCCGTCCTCACCTACTGGAGCGACGCCGACTCGCCCGTGCCCGTCACCTCGCGCGATCCGATGTGGGGCGAGCGCGACGCGCCCGTCACGATCGTCGAGTTCTCCGACCTGCAGTGCCCCTTCTGCAGCCGCGCCGAGAAGACCCTCACGCAGCTCAAGGGCGAGTACGGCCCCGAGAAGCTGCGGGTCGTGTGGAAGAACCAGCCGCTGTCGTTCCACGCCAACGCCGAGCCCGCCGCCGAGGCCGCGCAGGTGGTCTTCGAGAAGAAGGGGGCGACCGCGTTCTGGGAGTTTCAGCGCCTCGCGTTCGAGAACCAGACCTCGCTCGATAGGACCGCGTACGTCCGCTGGGCCACGGGGTTAGGGGTCGACGAGCCCACCTTCACGCTCGCGCTCGACGCGCGCCAGGGCAGGTACAAAATTCAACAAGATCAAAGCGTTGCGAGGCGAGTTGGCGCCACCGGCACGCCCACGTTCTTCATCAACGGGCTACGCCTCGCCGGGGCGCAGCCGATCGACAGCTTCCGCAAGCTCATCGACCCGGAGCTCGTGAAGGCCGCCGCGAAGGTGGCCGCGGGCACCCGCAAGGAGCGCGTCTACTACGAGCTCTCGCGCGAGAACTACTCCCCGCCGCCGCCGAAGTCGGAGCCGGCGCCGCGGCCCGTCGAAGACAGCACCCGCGTGCACAACGTGCCCGTCGGGGCGTCGCCGGTGAGCGGCCCCGCCAACGCCCCGGTCACGATCGTCGTCTTCTCCGACTACCAGTGCCCCTTCTGCAAGCGCGCCGAGAAGACCCTCGCGTCGCTCCGAGAGACCTTCGGCGACAAGCTCCGGTTCGTGTGGAAAGACCAGCCGCTCGCGTTCCACCCGCGCGCGATCCCTGCGCTCGAGCTCGCGCACGAGGCCCGCCGCCAGCGCGGCGACGCGGGCTTCTGGAAGGTGCACGATCTCCTCATGGCCTCGCCGCGCCTCGACGACGACGATCTGAGGCGCATCGCCCGCGAGGCGAACCTCGACGTCGCCAAGGCCATGGCGGCGGTCGAGCGGCGCCCTCACTGGTCCTCCACCTCCGACGACGCGCTGCTCGCCAAGCGGCTGCACGTGAGCGGCACGCCTCGGTTCTTCATCAACGGGCGCTCGCTCGTGGGCGCCCAGCCCACCGAGGCGTTCGCGACGATCATCCGCGAAGAGCTCGCCCACGCCGAGCGCCTCGTGAAGGCGGGCACCAGCCCGTCGGGCGTGTACGCGGCGATCATGGCCACGGCGGTCGACGACGACGCCGCCCTCCTCCTCCCCTCCGCCAACGGCGTCATCGGCGGGGCCGACCTGGGCACGCCCACCGTCACGAAGGTCGACGTCACGGTCGGCGCCGGCATGATGGCCGCGGCAGGCGACCGGGTGAAGGTCCACTACGTGGGCACCCTGGCCAACGGCACCGAGTTCGACAGCTCGCGCAAGCGCGACGCGCCGTTCGAGTTCGAGCTCGGCGCAGGCCACGTCATCAAGGGGTGGGACGAGGGCATCGCGGGCATGCGCGTCGGCGGCACGCGCCGCCTCGTCATCCCGCCGAGCCTCGCGTACGGCGACGCCGGGCACCCGCCCATCCCCCCGCGCGCCACGCTCACGTTCGTGGTCGAGCTGCTCGAGATCAAGGCGAAGCGGTAGGCGCCTCGCGTCGGGCCCGGGTCAGAGGCTCACCACGTCGAACGTCTCGCAGGGCGCGCGGAGGTGCCGGAAGCCGCGGTGGGTGAGCGTGAGCTCGCCCGCGACGACTCGGAGCTCGAGCCACCCGAACGGGCTCGGCGCGGGCACGCGGGCCAGCGTGGGGTGCCGGGCCCGCGCCCCAGTGAGCAGGCGCATGCGCGGCGCGCTCGCGCTGCCCGAGACGACGAGGTGCTTGCCGCGCGACGCGAACCGCTCGTACGCGTGGACGTGCCCACTGAGCCACACGCGCGCCTTCGGGGCGTCGTAGAACGCGTCGAGCAGCGGGCGAAGGAGGGGCGCGGCGTCGCCCGCGACCGCGCTGTTGGTCCACGGCGGGTGGTGGCTGGCCACGAGGACGGCGCGCACCGAGCCCTCACGCTCGGCGTCGGCGAGCTCGGCCCGAAGCCACGCGAGCTGCTCGTCCCACAGGGCGCGACCGAGCGCCCGGCGATTGCTGTCGAGCACGAGGACGCGGGCGGCTCCCAGCGTCACTCTCCGCCAGCTCGCCGGCCCGAGGAGGCCGCGGCGGGCGAGGTCGTCGTAGCCGCGCCACGGGAGCGGGAACAGGTCGTGGTTGCCCGCGCACCCGGCGAGCCGGACCCCGCGCGCGCGGAGGCGCGTGAGGCACGCGTCGACCACCGTCCAGGCCCGCGCCGACTGCCGCGCCACCAGATCCCCGAGGAAGATCGCGGCCTCGGCGTCGAGCTCCGCCACGAGGCCGAGCAGCCGCGCGCGCTCGGCGGAGTTGTCCTCGCGCCCGATCAGGCGCTCGAGCAGCAGGGTGCCCTGCGTGTCACCCACGAAGATGGCGCGCGCGTCGGCCACCCGACGACCGTAGCAGGCTCGCGCGGGGCGAGGGCGTCGTGGCCGTGGTACGGTCGCCGCCATGGAGCGCCCCGCTCGGCTCCGCGGTCACGCCCGCGCCCGCGTCCGCGCGCGCGCCCTCGCCTGCACCGCCCTCGCCTGCGTCGGGCTCGCGTCCTCGTCGCAGGCGCGCGCGCAGGTGAACACCGAGGCGCTCCGCCCCAAGCTGATGGAGCCGGGGGTGTCGGGCAACGCCGATCTCAGCGTCGGCGTGGCGAAGGGGAACGTCGACTACCTCGATGTCGGCGGGGGCCTCCGCGTGCAGCTCCAGACCCTGCGGCCGCCGCGCGCCGACGGCGGCCTGCCGTTCGCCGCGCAGCGCGTCTTCGTAGCCGCGAACGCGCGGTACGCGGAGCGCACGCGCCTCGGGGAGGAGCGGAGCGAGGCGTTCGTCAACCAGCTCCTGGTGCACGCGCGGTGGACCGCCATGTGGCGCGAGCGCTTCGGCACCGAGCTCTTCGCCCAGGTCCAGACCAACGAGTTCTTCCGCCTGCGGGTGCGCACGCTCGGCGGCACGGGGCTCCGATTCGAGCTCGTGCACGAGGAGCCGGTGCAGGTGTGGGCGGGCACGGGCACCATGCTCGAGTACAACCGCATCGATGTCGCCCCCGGGGCCGCCGATCCCCCGACGGAGCTCGTCAACCGCTCGACGAGCTACGTCGGCGTCCGCACCGCGCTGCGCGGCAAGACGCTGCTCTTCCAGCTGGTCGGTTACGTGCAGCCTGCATGGATACGCCCCGAGGACCTGCGGGCGCTCGTCGAGCTCGAGGCGCTCGCCAAGCTCACCGACACGTTCTCGCTCGGCAACACGCTCTCCGTCCTGCACGACAGCCAGCCGCCCACCGCGGTGCGGCCCACCGATCTGCGCCTCACGATGACGCTCAAGCTCACCTTCTGACGGTGGAGGGTCTACACCTCAGTTCCCGCAGCCCTCGCCGATGTCGACGAGGTCGTACCCGATGGCGAGCATGCCGATCGGCGTGCCCGTGGGGCTCATCATGCGCAGCTCGTGCCAGCCGTCGTCGTTGCCCGGCCGCTGCAGCCACAGCGACACGATGTTGCCGTTCGGGAGCACGCACGGGCTGTTGTCGTTCGAGTAGGTGGGCGCGAGCGGGTACTCTGGCGTGGTCGTCGCGGGGTCGAACTTGTAGATCTGCTCGCCGAACACCTCCTCGCCCACGCCCTTCTGCTCGTGCTCGAGCACGATCGTGCCGTCGGGCGCGTAGCTCGGGCTGTGGAGGTTGAGGATGCCCGCCGAGGTGCGGAGCACGCGGAAGCCCGTGCCGTCGACGTTCACCTCACAGATCGCGCCTCGCTCACCGCCGCTCGGATCCGGGCCGCAGTCGAACGCGACCTTGCGGGCGTCCGGCGAGAGCGCGGGCCGCTGGTTGTAGTCGTAGGTGGACGCAGCCGAGAGCACGCGCGGCTCGCTCCACCCCGCGGCGGTCTTCACCGTGGAGTACAGGTCCGTGGCGTGGGCGCCGCCAGCGCCGAAGATGATGAGCCTCCCTTGGGCGCCGATCGCCATCATGCTGCCGCCCAGCCGCACGGGCTGCCCCCCGATCCGGACCAGCTCGCCGGCCGCCAGCGAGCTCTGGTAGACCGCGAGGCACGGCTCGGTGCTGCACCCGAAGCGAGAGGTCTCGGCCACGAGCCACGCGCCGTCGCGCGAGAGGTTCATGCGCGTGTCCTCACCGGGCGAGAGCCGGTCGAGCGCCGTGTCGAGCACCTCGATGGGGGCGCCCACCGTAGCCTCGACCCGGCGGTACTTGCCGTCGGGGTGGAGGTAGATGACGTGCCCCGGGCCCGAGGGCGTCACGGCCCCATATGGTGGGGGCTCCCACGCGACCGGCGGAGGCGGGGCGGTGTCGCCCGCGTCGCGGACGACGACCGGCGGGGGGCTCGCGTCGCGCGGTCCGCTGCTCCCGCCGGAGGCGTCGCGGTTCTCCCCGGCGACCGGGCGCGGCGGAGACGCGGCGTCCTCCCCCTCGAGTGGCGGCGCCTCGGGGCGCGGCGGGGGCTCGGGCGTGCCCGGGAGGATGTAGTCGCCGCACGCCGCCACGGCGAGGAGGCCGGCGACGAGGGCCGCGGAGCGGGCGGGGGCGGAGCGAGAGGTGCGCATCGGGACCTCGAGGCGCCCTCGGAGGAGCGCACCTTGAGGCTACGCGAGGCGCCCCCGGCGTTGCCTGAAGTTCCCGTTAGAAACGCAACGATTTCGGGTGGTTCACCGCACGCGCGGGGTCACGCGTAGCGCGACAGGAACGGCGCCAGCTCGGCGATCCGGCCTTCCGGCCACGCGGCGCGCGGCGTGAGGATCGCGGTCTTCAACGCCGAGTGCGGCGGCGGGCTCTCGCCGAGGGGGACGCGCGCGATGGCCAGCGCGAGCGCGCGCTGCGCGAGGGCCGCGTTGGCCTGGAGCTGTTTCACGACAGCGCCCACGTGCACGTCCTGATCGCCGGGCTCGCCGGGCTCGCCGTGCTCGCCGAACGCGTCGTAGTCGGTCACCATCGCGAGCGTCGCGTAGCTCATCTCCGCCTCGCGACAGAGCTTCGCCTCGGCGAGGTTGGTCATGCCCACGATGTCGCAGCCGATCGACCGGTGCCACTCGGACTCCGCGCGCGTCGAGAACGCGGGGCCCTCCATGTTGACGTAGGTGCCGCCGAGGGTCACTTTCGCCCCCGCGTCGCGCGCGGCGCTGGAGAGCACCTCCGCGAGCACCGCGCACACGGGCCGCGCGAAGGCCACGTGGGCCACGATGCCGCGGCCGAAGAAGGTGTGCTCGTCGCGCTGCTTCGTGCGGTCGAGCATCTGCAGGGGCACGACGAAGTGGCCGGGCGCGAGCTCGCGCCGGAGCGAGCCCACCGCGCTGGCAGAGAGCACCCAGCGCACGCCGAGCTGGCGCAGCGCGTGGATGTTCGCGCGGAACGGGATCTCCGACGGCAGGAGCGTGTGGTGGCGGCCGTGCCGCGCGAGGAACGCGACCCGACGCCCGCCGAGCCTGCCGATGCGCACGGTGTCCGAGGGCGGACCGTACGGGGTCGTCATGGCCCGCTCCTCGTCCACGGTGAGGCCCTCCATCGAAGACAGGCCCGTGCCGCCGAGGACGGCGACCTCCACGACGTCCGCGGTCTGTTCAGGTTCGTGCGGCATGGCTCACCGTTCGTGCGACGAGGTGCGGGGCTCGCGCGCCGACGCCGCGCGCGGCCCCCCCGGGTGTGATGGGCGGAGCGAGCTCAGCCGGCGCCGAGGCGACCGACGACGCCGCCGAGGATCCACGCGACGGTCCAGATGATCATCGTGACCTTCGCGGGCGGCATGAGCTTCTCGCCCTTGGCGGCGGCCTCGGCGTCGAGCTTGCCCGAGTTCGCCCAGCCCCAGTAGAACCCCAGCGGGCCGCAGAGGCTGAGGAGCCCCCACATCACGCCGGCGTTCTTGAAGGCGCGGATGATGGTGATGATCCAGGCGGCGAGGCCGACGAGCGAGATGAGTCCTGCGAGTGCTTGCATGTGATCCCTCCGTGCGCGGGCGAGGCGCCCGCGCCGAAACGGTAGCTCACGTGGGCGATCCGCCACGCACTTTTTCCGCAGCCGGCCGCGGCACACGACGCGACCGACCGCAGGTGTTGGCGCAAATGCGCGAGCGTGTTTCTGGACCGAACCGCGTCCGTTTTGGGCTTGGGACCCAAAACCAGGTGGGGCCCCAGCGGGCTCTGCCCGTGGGGCGGAGGACAGCGTCCTCCGATGACGGTCGAGCTCGATCAGCGGTCGTGATCGAAGAGCGTGAGCGCTGATCTAGCGCTCCACGAGGAACAGCGTGTTCCCGTCGAGATCGCTGAACGCGGTCGCGGCCGCGCCGAGGTGGGCCTCGCTCCGCAGGGCGAGTCCGCGGTTCTCGAGCAGCGCGGCGGAGCGCTCGACGCTGGCCACGCAGAGCCCCACGGTCGCGCGCGGCCGCGCGGCCGGCGAGGGCACGAGCCCGACGAGGAAGCCGCCCCCGAGGTCGAGGAGCGCGCGCTCCGGCGCGGTCTCGACGAGCTTGAGCCCGAGGGTCTCGACGTAGAACCGCAACGCCCGCGCGAGCTCGGCGACCGGCACCTCGACCACGCCCCCGCGGATCATCCGGCGCTCTGCCCGAGCTTGCGCGGACCGTCCTCGAACAACACGCCCACCTTCAGGCGCTCGACCTCCACGATGACGCCCTTGCCGAACTTCGGGTGGACGACCAGCGCCCCCAGCTCGAACGTGCTCGTCATCGAGTACGGGGCGTAGTCCGCGTCGGCGCGGCCCTCCGTGTGCTCCGACCACGTCTTCGGCTTCGGCGCCGGCCGGGCGAAGAAGTCTTGGTTCGTGTCGCTCGCCCGAGCCGCGCCGCTCTTCGCCTTCGTCCGCTTCATTGACATGAGCGCGACGAATAGTACCTCGGCCCGCGGACCTCAACCGAGTTCGCCCGCGGAGGTCGGCGAGCTCGCGCCCAAGTCACGGCGCGAGCACCGCCGCGCCGCGCGGGCCAAGCGTGAGCGTCACCTGGCGGCCGGCGACGGTGACCTCCCCGCCGCCGAGGCGATCGCGGAGCTTCTGGCCGCTCGCGAGCGGCAGCGTCACCGGCAGCGTCACGGTGGCCGTGCGCCCCGCGGGGTTCGACGTGAGCGCCACGAGCGCCGCCTCGCCCGCGGCGGTGACCCGCGCGTACACGAGCAGCTCCTCCTCCGCGAGCACGGTGCGGTAGTCGCCGCGGCGGAGCGCCGGGAGCTCCGCCCGGGCGCGGCCGAGGGCCCGCGTGAGGTCGAGGGTCTTTTGCTCCTCGGCCGAGAGGGCGCCGGCGCCGCGCCACATGGCGCGGTTGTTGGGGTCGGCGCCGCCGAAATCGGCGTACTCGTCGCCGTAGTAGAGCAGCGGCGCGCCGGGCTGGGTGAGGAGCCACGCCATCGCGAGCCTGTGCCGCGCGAAGGGCTCGGCGTCCGCCGGCGGCCCCGCGGGGTTCGACCACTTGTTGCCGGGCACGCCGCGGTCGGCGCCGGCGTTCTGACCGCGGTAGCTCGAGAGGGTGACGAACCGCGCCGTGTCGTGGCTGCCGATGTACGGCGTCATGACCGCCCCCGGCGTGTACTGCTCGAGGCTCGCGCGCGACCAGTAGTCGGCGTGGATGAGGCCCTTGTCGCCGTAGGCGAACGAGCGGTACGGCACGGCGTGGTACAGCACGAAGTCGAACTGGCCGTCGAGCGCGAGCGGGCCCATGTACCGGTTGATGGTCGAGTACTCGCTCTGGTTGCACGCGAGGCCGCAGTCGTTCCACCCCATCGCGGTCTCACCGGTGAGGAACACGCGGCGCCCCGAGGCCTCGAGCTCGCGGTGGATCTTCTCGCGGAGCGCCATCGCCGCGGCGTCCTCGACGTGCTTCACGGCGTCGACGCGGAGGCCGTCGAGGTCGAACGTGTCGAGCCAGAACACCGCGTCGTCGGAGAACTGCTCGGCCGCCTTGGGCACTTGCCAGTTCACGTCGGGGAGGTAGTCGGCGAAGAGGCAGTCGAGGCGCCGCTCGGTCCAGTCGCAGCCGCTCGTGCCACACACGCAGCCGGTGCGGAACCAGTCGGGGTGCTGGCTGAAATACTCGTGCTCGCGGTGGATGTGATTGACCACGAAGTCTTGGAGCACGCGGATGCCGTGGGCGTGGGCCGACTCCACGAGCGCCTCGAGGGCGGCCTTCCCGCCGATGCGCGCGTCCACCTCGCGGGCCTTCGTAGGCCAATATCCGTGATACCCCATCACGTTCGCCACGCCGCCGTCGGCCGGGTACGACCCGGCGGGGTTCGTGTGGAAGGGGGAGAGCCAGAGCGCGCGCACGCCGAGCTTGTCGAGGGTGCCGTCGTCGATGCGGGCCTTGAGCCCTTGGAGATCGCCGCCCTTGAAGTCGGCGCGCGCGTCGACCCCCGCGGTGGGCGCGGGGTCGTTCGCCCGGTCGCCGTTTTCGAAGCGGTCGACCATGGCCATGTAGATGAGGGCGTCGCGCCACTCGAAGGCCTGCGCCTCCACCCAGAACACGAGGCGGAGAGGCCGGCTCGCCGCGCCCGACTTGTCCTTCGCGGTGAGCACCACGGTGTACTTGCCGTCGTCGAGGCCCGAGAGCTCGACCTTCACGGTGCGCTTGGCCGCGTCCACCGTGGCGGGCACCTTCTTCACCGCGCGCCCCGCGCGGAGCTCCGCCGTGACCTGCGCGGGGTCGAGCCCGGCGCCGCCCGCGGGCCGCGTGAAGACCGCCTCGGCCGCGAACGTGCCCATCTTCGCGGCGGGCCGCGCGACCGCGATGGGGCGCGCGAGGGTGAGCGTGGGCGCCTTGCACTCGGCCGCGCGCACGCCGGAGTTCTCGACCCCGCCGACGTACTTGCGGACCTCGGCCTTCGGGTCGAGCTCGTATTCGCCGTCGACGAGCAGCTTGTAGCCGACCACGGCGCCGAGGCTCGGGTCGAGCTTCACGCGCGCGGTGAACGCGCCCTCGGCGTCGGGCCCCACCATCGGCGTGCCGGGCTTGGCGAAGGCGTTCCACTCGCCCGCGAGGGCCACTTGCCGCACGAGGCGACCGGCCGGCGGCACGTAGCGGAACGCGGTCTCGCACGCGACCTCGGGGCCGGGCTCGACCTCCGGGGGGTCAACGTCCGGCGCGGCGCCGTCGACGCGCACCGGCGGGACGGCGCCGTCTTGGGCCGCGCCGCCGTCGACCGCGGGGTCGACCGGCGCGGTGGAGCTGCACGCCGCGGCGACGACGAGCGACCCGAGCACCAACGAGAGTCCTGCAATGCGCATCGCCATGGAGCTAGCACGCGGCCCACGCGCCGCCAGCGCAAAGTCACTCACTCCTGCGTTACGGTCGAGCCGCCGCGCGCCGGGTGGCCCGGGCGGGCGCCTCCCCGACCGCAGGTCTGCCCGCATCCCTGCTTCAAGATTGGCCAAAGGAGCGCTAGGGTCCCCCCCATGAAGCTCGCGAGCCCCTTCGCCGTCGCCACCGCCGCCCTCGCCGCCACGGTCGCGCTCTCCTCCGCGTCCCTCGTCGCCTGCACCCCGCAGGAGGGCGCGAAGACCGCCCAGATCAAGGCCGGCGAGATGCCCGACGGCGAGACCTACACGGGGGTCTACTTCCACCCCGTGTACGGCCACCTGCACCTGGTCGAAGACGGGGGGAACGTGTTCGGCAAGTGGAAGCGCGCCGATCAGAGCCGCTGGGGCGAGCTCCAGGGCACGCGCACCGGCAACGTCGTCCACTTCAAGTGGAAAGAGCACACGATCGGCCTCGTGGGGGCGGGGTCCGAGTCGAGCGGCAAGGGCTACTTCGTCTACAAGCTCGGGAAAGACGGCCCCAACGCGTCCGCCGAGCTCGACGGGCAGTTCGGCCTGAAGGACGACGAGACCGGCGCCGACTGGCACAACGTCAAGCAGCAGCGCATGAACCCCGACCTGAAGTCGATCCCCGGCGACACCGACGCCACCTCGCAGCCCACCGGCGAGAAGTGGGAGTGAGCTAGCCGCCTCCGCACCCCACGTGTTGCCTCCCTCTCCCTGAGCACGGCGTCGGCTCCATCGCGAGCGCCGGCGCCTTTTTTCCGTTCGATCGTTTCGATCCCCCCCCCGCCCGAGAGCCCCCATGTCCGTTCGCCTGAGCCACCCCGACACCTTCGTTCATCGTCACCTCGGCCCGAGCCACGCGGAGCAGCAGAAGATGCTCGACGCGCTCGGCGTGCCCACGCTCACGGCGCTCACGCGCGAGATCGTGCCCGCCACCATCCGCTCACCGAAGCCCCTCGCCGTGGTGGAGGCGCTGTCGGAGCGCGCGATGCTCGACGAGCTCGCGGCGCTCGGCCGCGAGAACGTCATCGCGAAGAGCTGGCTCGGCATGGGCTACTCGGGGTGCATCACACCGCCCGTCATCCTGCGCAACATCGTGCAGAACCCGGGCTGGTACACGCAATACACGCCCTACCAGGCCGAGATCGCGCAGGGGCGCCTCGAGGCGCTCCTGAACTTCCAGACCCTCGTGATGGACCTCACGGGCCTCGAGATCGCGAACGCCTCGCTGCTCGACGAGGGCACCGCCGCGGCCGAGGCGATGGCCCTCGCGCACGCGTTCAAGGGCGCGCCGGAGCGGCAGACCTTCTTCGTGTCGAGCGAGTGCCACCCGCAGACCATCGAGGTGGTGAAGACCCGGGCCGAGCCGCTCGGCATCCGCGTCCACGTCGGCGACCACCGCGCCGTCGACCTCGGCGCGCTCGGGGTGTTCGGCGCGCTCGTGCAGTACCCGGGCACGCACGGCGAGGTGTTCGACTACCGCGCGTTCGGCGAGGCCGTGCACCACGCGGGCGCGCTCTTCGTGGTGGCGGCGGACCTGCTCGCGCTCGCGCTCCTCGTGCCGCCGGGCGAGCTCGGGGCGGACGTGGCCGTGGGCAGCTCGCAGCGCTTCGGCGTGCCCCTCGGCTACGGCGGGCCGCACGCCGCCTTCTTCGCGACCAAGAACGAGTTCGTGCGCAAGCTGCCCGGGCGCATCATCGGCGTCTCCCAAGACGCCCACGGCAAGCCGGCGCTCCGCATGGCCCTCCAGACGCGCGAGCAGCACATCCGCCGCGAGAAGGCCACGAGCAACATCTGCACCGCGCAGGCGCTGCTCGCCGTGGTCGCGAGCATGTACGCCGTCTACCACGGGCCCGAGGGCATCCGGGACATCGCCGAGAGCGTCCACGGCGCAGCCTGCACCCTGGCCCACGGCCTGCGCGAGGCCGGCCACACGGTCGAGACCGGCGCCTTCTTCGACACGATCGTGGCGCGGCTCGACGCGCCCCGCGCGAACGCCGTGTTCGCCGCCGCCGCGGCCGAGGGCGTGAACCTGCGCCGCGTCGGCGACGACGGCCTGGGCGTCGCCTTCGACGAGACCACGACGGAGGCCGACATCGCCCAGGTGCTCCGGCTCTTCGGCGCCTCGACCGACGTGCGCGGCCTCGCCGACGAGGCCACCTCGGCGCTCCCGAAGAACCTCCGCCGCACGAGCGCCTACCTCACCCACCCGGTGTTCTCGGCGCACCACTCCGAGACCGAGATGCTGCGCTACATGCGCAAGCTCGAGGGCCGCGATCTGTCGCTCGCGCACTCGATGATCCCGCTCGGCTCGTGCACGATGAAGCTCAACGCCACGGCCGAGATGATGCCCATCACCGAGCCGTGCTGGAACGCCCTCCACCCGTTCGCGCCGCTCGACCAGGCGAAGGGCTACGCGCGGGTGTTCGCCGATCTCGAGCGCTGGCTCTCCGAGATCACCGGCTTCGCGGGCGTGTCGCTCCAGCCCAACGCCGGCTCGCAGGGCGAGTTCGCGGGCCTCTTGGCCATTCGGAAGTACCACGAGAGCCGCCACCAGGGGCACCGCAAGGTGTGCCTGATTCCGCAGTCGGCGCACGGCACGAACCCCGCCTCGGCGGTGCTCGCCGGCCTCGACGTGGTGGTCGTCGCCTGCGACGACCAGGGCAACGTCGACGTCGACGATCTGGTGAAGAAGGCCGACGCCCACAAGGAGTCGCTCGCCGCCCTCATGGTCACTTACCCGTCGACCCACGGCGTCTTCGAAGAGCGCATCCGCGAGATCTGCGCGATCGTCCACGAGCGCGGCGGTCAGGTGTACATGGACGGCGCGAACATGAACGCGCAGGTGGGCCTCACGAGCCCCGGCGAGATCGGCGCCGACGTGTGCCACCTGAACCTCCACAAGACCTTCTGCATCCCCCACGGCGGCGGCGGCCCCGGGGTGGGCCCCATCGGCGTGGCGGCGCACCTCGTGCCGTTCCTCCCGCGGCGGCCGCTCTTCGACGAGGCGAACGCGGCGGGCACGGTGGGGCCTGTCTCGTCGGCGCCCTGGGGCTCCGCCAGCATCTTGCTCATCTCGTGGGCCTATATCCGCATGATGGGCGGGGCGGGGCTCACCTTGGCGACGCAGGTGGCCATGCTGAACGCGAACTACATCGCGACGCGCCTCTCTCCCCACTTCCCGCTCGTGTACAAAGGCCGCAACGGCCGCATCGCGCACGAGTGCATCCTCGACATGCGCGGGTTCAAGAAGTCCGCGGGCATCGAGGTCGACGACATCGCCAAGCGCCTCATGGACTACGGCTTTCACGCGCCCACCATGTCGTTCCCCATCCCCGGAACGCTGATGATCGAGCCCACCGAGAGCGAGTCGCTCGCCGAGCTCGACCACTTCTGCGAGGCCATGATCGGCATTCGCGAGGAGATCCGCGCCATCGAGGACGGGCGGCTCCCGAAGGACGACAACCCCCTGAAGCACGCACCGCACACCATCGAGTCGATCTCGACGGCCACGTGGGACCACCCGTACTCGCGCGAGCTGGCGGCGTTCCCCACGCCGTGGACGCGCGAGCGCAAGTTCTTCCCCGCCGTGGCGCGCCTCAACAACGCCCTCGGCGACCGCAAGCTCGTGTGCTCGTGCCCGCCGATCGAGGCGTACGTGTAGCGGACACGCGAGCCAGGCCGCGCCTCTCGGGGCGCGGCGCCACGTCAGGGGCGCCAGTCGCGGAACGCGGTGGGCGCCCCGAGCGCTTTTCCGGGCGAGGGGTGACGCTCGAGCTGCTCGGCCAGCCATTGGTACCACTCGCCGAACATGTTCCCGAGCACCTCGCGGCGCGCGATGACATAGGGCTTCACGCGCCGGAAGCTGCCGCGCACGTAGCCCCCCACGAGGTGGTCGACCACGTGCAGCGGCAGCAGCCTGTGGAACACGAGCACACCCAGGCTCTCGAGCGCGTGGGTCACCACGAACACGGCGGCGACGAGCGTCGGATCGGCGCGGATGACCTCGGGCTCGACGTCGAGCGGGAGCTCGACGATGCGCGCGATGCTCCGCGTGAAGTCGGGAGTCTGGAGGGTGCGCACGAGCTCGACCGCGGCCGTGAGCGAGCGCGTGCGGCTCCACTGGCGCAAGGTGAGGGAGCCAAACACGATGCCAGTGACCATGCTGGCCGAGGAGATCATCGCCGCGACTGTGGTGGGCTGCATGCCCCGGTTCTAGCACCGCGGCGAGCCGTGCCTCGCGTCGTGCGGTGCGAGCGCCGGGCGCGCGAGTCAGTGGGCCGCGAGCCGCGAGATGCCCTCGATCGCCGCGATCAGGAGCACGATGAAGGCCACGGCCCCGCCTACCACCCAGCCGAGCCGCCGCTGCCTCACCGCGTGCTCGCGGAGCACGTTGTCCTTCATGGCGAAGACGCCGTGCTTGAGCCGGCGGCGGGCGATCGCCGAGGCGTCGACGTGGTCCGAGAGGAGGATCGTGGTGCCACAAAACTGGCAGACGACCTGCACGCGGCCGTCGTCCGGGACGGGGTTCTGGCCGCCGCACTTCCCGCACGGCACGCCGGCCGCGAGGAGCGCCTTCAGCGCCTCGTTGCCGGCCATCTGGCGGGCCATGTCGAGCGCGAAGCGCTCCTCG
This sequence comes from uncultured Polyangiaceae bacterium, assembly GCA_964531755.1. GTDB lineage: Bacteria > Myxococcota_A > Polyangia > Polyangiales > Polyangiaceae > JAAFHV01. Next base: position 1,001 of record CAZHGG010000041.1, on the reverse strand, counting down.
TTGGGGATGTAGTCGTCAATCGACTGCACGCGCCCGCAGCCGCCGCAGGTGGTGGTCCGCACCTCGAGGTCCATCGAGAGCGTGAGCGGTGCTTGGCAGTGGCGGCAGGGCGCCTCCCGCGTGGCCTTGCTCCCTCCCTGGAAGCGCGGGCCCTCGTGCGCCCGCCGGGCCGCCGTGCTCGGATCGCTCCCGAGGAGCCCGCCGAGGTGGCCGAGGAACGCGTCGGCGGACACCTGGGTGGCGCCCGCGTACGCCGCGGTCGAGAGCTCCGCGCCGCAGGCCCGGCACGCGAACATGGGGATGCGGAGGTCCTCCGGGAGCGGCGTGCTCCCCCCGCACCGCTGGCAGGTCACGCCCTTGTCGCTCACGGTCTCGCTCCTTCACGGCGCACGCGCCGCGCTCGAGGGTTTCGCGCCGCCGTCCACCGCGCGGCCACGACACCCTAGCGCACCCCCGTCACCCGGCCCTACGCATTCTTCGTGACGCTCAGCCCGCGCTGAGCCGCCGCGCGAGCTCGCTCGCGATCGGGTATTCGAAGGGCTCGCCGCGCAGCTCCTTCACGCCCGCCCACACGTGGACCAGCAGAAAGAGGGGAATGGCCAGGCCGCACGTCGCCATGGCGCACAGCGTGCCGAGGCCCGACCACAGCAGCACGGCCAGCGCGCGCGGGGCGGCGCGCGGGGCGCTCGCGCGCGCCCAGAGCCACACGACCAGCGGCGCCAAGAACCAGGCGAAGCAGGCGCCGAAATGAGCGAGCGCCACCAGCCACGCGTCGCTCGAGGGCGCCGCGCGCGGCACGAGCGCGGCCTCGTCCGACGCATACAGGCCAAGATCGCTCACGCCAAAGTCGTCGCCCAGCTCGCTCGCTCCCATGGTCCTCTCCTTGCCGCTTCGCGCGGCGCTCGTGGAGGGGTCGACCGAGGGGGCCGCTCGCTTTCGAAGGACCGGTCGATTTCTCCGACGACCGGCGCGGACCCGTCACCCCCCGTCGGGCGGCGCGC
>CAZHGG010000040.1:0-15566 GCA_964531755.1 uncultured Polyangiaceae bacterium | reverse complement strand
CGACGTGCTCGTGGGCATCAACCTGCTGCGCGAGGGGCTCGACCTGCCCGAGGTGTCGCTCGTGGCCATCTTCGACGCCGACAAAGAGGGCTTCTTGCGGAGCCCTCGCTCGCTCATCCAGACGGCCGGCCGCGCCGCGCGGAACGCGAGCGGCCGCGTCATCATGTACGGCGACACGGTCACCCGCTCGATGCAGAACGCGATCGACGAGACGAAGCGCCGCCGCGCCATCCAGCAGGCGTACAACGAGGCGCACGGCATCACCCCGCAGACCGTGGTGCGCGCCATCATGGATCTCAACCCGGCGGCCGGCACGGTCGACTACCTCGACGTGCCGAAGGTGCGCGGCGCCGCGGGCGGAGGCAAGGGCAAGGGCGCCCGTGACGAAGATCCCACCGAGACCCTCCGGGCGCTCCGCGCGAAGATGGTGGCGGCGGCGGAGGCCCTCGACTTCGAGACCGCCGCGCGCGTGCGCGACGAGCTGAAGCGCCTCGAGGCCGAGGTGGGGTCGGAGATCACGGCGACGGCGGCGGAGGGCTACGCGCCCTACACGCGCGCGGGCAGCAAGAAGCGCAGCGCGCCGGCGCGCGGCGGGAAGGCGCCGGCCCGCAAGTCTCGGCGTTGAGGCCCATCGAGCAGCCCTCGACGCGGGGGAGCGCCGTTCCTCCCGTCAGGCGCCTCGAGGGCGTCACACCCTCCTGGGCGCTCAGTGGGGCGCGGGGGGCTCGATCGGCGGTCCGTGCTCGGGCGGACACACGTACATCTGCAGGCAATCGTCCTTGCACGCGGCCCCGACCGGGCAGGGGTGGCACACCCGGTAGCAGTCACGCGCGAGGGCGTTTTCGGGCACGCAGCAGCCGCCCGGCGACGAGCCGTCGCCGACGCAGACCCTGCCGTCTCCGCAGTCGGCCTGGCCGCCGCAGGCGCGATCCGCGCTGCAGTTCGCCCGCCACGCCTGGGCGACGCTCGTGACCTCTGCGCCCCCCTCGTCCCGTCCGCCGCACGCCGCCACCGCGAACGCGACGACGAGACCCACGAGACCGACGCCGACCGCTCCTCGCATGATCTTCTCCCCTGCCCTCATGTGTAGCCGCCCCCACCCGGCGCGTCGAGGGCGATTGACGCCTACCGGCAGTGCGAGTCGCAGACCTCGGCCACGCAGCCGTCGAGCGCCGACACGCGCGCGCGGCAGGTCTTGCGGCTCGCGAAGCACCGCTCGATGCAGGCGCAGTCGTCGGGCTTGCACGCGTTGACGCACACGCCGAGCGTCTGGTCGCACTCGGGGTTCGCGAGCTTCAGCTTGAGCTGCTGCGCGCACAGCCCCACGAACGGCTGCTTCACCGTGCAGTCGCACGCAGGCAGGGGCGCGGTGGCCATGCACTCGAGGCACTCGACGCTCTTGGCGCGCGTCCAGGTGCGCCGCTGCTCGCACGCCGCGCGGAGATCGTTCGACCCCTCGGTGACGAACGTGGTGTCGTCGCCGCCGCACGCCGCGAGCACCGCGACGCCGGCTACCGCGAGCGAGACGAGCGAGGCGAGCGGCGCGCGCGCGGCGCGGGGGAGGCGCGGGCGGCGCGCGTCGGGGGAGACGGGCGAAGCGGAGGGCATGCCGAGGGTTTTGCCCCTCCTCACCCGCGCTGGCAAGCGCTACGGCCTTCCCCCGCTGGCGCGGGCCCCGTAGCCTCGGCGTCATGGCCCCGCAGGTCGCCGCTCCCCAGGTTGGCTTCGTCGTCCTCTACCGCTGGCGCGTGGCCGCCGACAAGGAGGCCTCGTTCGTGGCGGCGTGGCGCCGCGTGACCGCGCTGATGGTGGAGCGCCGCGGCGGGCTCGGCTCGCGGCTGCACCGCGCCTCGGACGGGACGCTCCTCGCGTACGCGCAGTGGCCGAGCGAGGAGGCCTGGCGCGCGGCCGCGGAGCGCAACAAGGCCGAGGTCCTCGACGAGGACGCGGTCGCGGCCATGCGCGAGGCGATCGTGGAGCGCTTCGACGAGGTGCGCCTCACGCCCGTGGCGGATCTGCTCGTGCCGGCGGGGGTGGTGGGCTGAGGGCGAAGAAAAGCGTCCGCCGCGACGCAACGGCCTCGTGAGGCCGGTCGAGAGAGCCATCGAAAGGTGGTGTCTCGATGAAGAAGGTCGCTCTCGTCCTCGGTGGCGTCTCGCTCGGTCTGCTCGCCGTCGCCTGCTCGGGTGGAGGGGACCCACCCGCGCCGTTCGCCGCGAGCCCTCCCACCGTACAGGAGCGGCTCGCGTCGATGACCGGCGCGCGCTGGGAGGTGGATCCCGGCGCCTCGGGGAAGGCGCGCCTCTACTACTCGCTCGACGACGGCGACGCCGTGCTCCCGAACGCGAAGGACCCCGGGGCGGTGCTCGCGTTCCTCGAGCCCGTGCGCGAGGGGCTCGGCGTCGGCGGCAGCTTCGCGAGCGAGCTCGATCAAGGCGCGCTCGCGACGGAGGCGGCCGAGGACCGCCTCGCGACGATCGCGTTCACGCAGCACGTGCCCGGCACGAACCTGCCCGTGTTCGACTCCGCCTTCATCGCCGGCGTGCGACCCGACGGCAGCCTCGCGTTCGTCGACGCCGCGGTCGCGCACCACCTCGAGCGTGTGCGGACGACCCCCGCCCTCGACCCGGCGGGCGCCATGGAGAGGCTCCGCGCGCTCGGGTACGCGAGCCTCCCGGGGCAGGAGCCCGCGCTTGGCGTCGTCGCCACGGACCCCGACGCCCCCGCGCTCGCTTACCGCGCCGTCGTCGACAGCGCCGCGGGCAGCCGGCAGGTCGACCTCGACGCGCTCACCGGCGCCGTGCTGGCAGACACGCCGAACCACGGGGGCGGCGAGACCGTGAACGCCTTCGGCGCAGAGCAGGCGTATCAGGACAGCGACCCAAAGAAGCGCGCGGACGCCCGCTATCCCGTGGAGATGACGACCGGAGGCGGACAGCCGACGCTCGCGGGTCGAGGTCCCCTCGGAGACATCGTCACGACGACCTACGGGGGCGGCTCCCCGGCGCCGGTCGTGGGCGTGAGGGAGGCGAGCGGGGTGGTTCGCTTCGACTTCAACGCCAACGGTTCGGACAACCGCGCCGGCTTCACCGAGCAGGTCGCCGTCAACGCGTTCTACAACACGAGCCGATCCGCCCGGTACTTCAAGGACGCCTTCGACCTGTCCAGGTGGTCCACGGACAAGACCACGCTCAAGGTTCATCGAAACGCCGGCTCGGGGACGACCTCTTGGCTAGGGAACGCCTTCTACGACTCGGCGGACGGCAGCATCTCCATCGGAGACGGCGTCCTGAACTCGGCGGGGACGGCGTGGGCGCAGGAGTCGCCGGCGACGAACGTCGACTTCATGGCGCACGAGTACGCGCACGGCGTGATCGCGGCCATCACCTCCGGAAAATCGAAGGGGGACAGCCCCCGTTGGCCCCTTGGCTACGCCGGCGAGGGCGGCGCCATCAACGAGGGCGTCGCCGACATCTTCGCCTCGTACGCCCAAGCGGTCATCACCCAGAACACCGGCGGGCGGTTCGGATTCGCGGAGAACCTGCGCGCCGACAACAAGCCCCTCCGGCACTACCTCCATCCCTCGTGGGGCACGGCGGGAGGCGCCGTGCACTACTCGAAGGTCCGGCCGTTCCGCGACGCCGTCGACCATGGGCACGTGCACTTCAACTCGCTCATCGTCAGCCAAGCCTGGGCACTCATGGCCTATGGAGGCTTCAATGACCATAGCCACCTCGGCGTCTCCGCGGAGGTCGGCCTCGAGCCGGCGAAGTGGCTCATCTACAACGTCATGCACGCGGTCGTCGCGGGGGAGACCATGCGAACCTTCGCCGACAAGATGATCCTCTATCAGATTGGCAGGCAGCTGAACTACCCGACGCGCAACGACCTCGCGCCGCTCTGGGCGAAGCACGCGATCATCTGCGGGTGGACGGCCGTGGGCGTGATACCCCCCGAGCAGGCCAAGCTCTTCCACAACGTGACGTGCCCATCATCGAGCACCGCTTCCCCGTCGTGCGCAGGCAAGGTCGACGGTGTGTATTGCGATCCTCGCCCCGGCTTCGACTACTCGTCCTACACGTGCCATCGCGGGTCGATCCAGGCGGGCGCCCAGTGTGCGAGCGGGAAGTTTTGTTACCGCACGACCGGGAGCTTCGACTCCAAAGCGCGACTCGACGAGACCGGCGCCATGAAGTGCTTCGCCGAGCCCCAGCTCGACTGAGCGGCTCGCGTCGCCGGAGGGGCGGAGTGGAGCGGCCACGCGCCGTCGCGAGACGGCGTCGTTCGCCTGGACGCGGCGGTGGGCCCGCCTACAGGAAGGGATCGACGTGCGGCGTGGGCGCGTCCGTCACGTACTTCACGCGCACCACCACGCGGGCGAGGAACACGGCGGTCGCGAGCACGAGCGCGCCGCCGAGGGCGCCCTCGAACTCGAAGCGCGCCGCCCAGCGCGCGCTCGTCCACGCGAGGCTGGTCGCGAAGGCGACGACGGCGACCACCACGAGCCGCGCCGCGCCGCCGAGGCCGCGCCCGCCAGCCCCGTCGCGCTGCGCGCCGAGCGGGCGCGTGAAGCGCACGAGCAGCGAGAGGCCGGCGAGCGCCCAGGTCTTCGCGAGCAGCAGGCAGCCCCCCGCGACCCGCGCGAGGAGCGACAGCTTGTCGACGCCGCCGGGCAGCCGATACCCGCCGAAGAACAGCACCACGAGCACGCCAGACGAGAAGAGGAGCCCCACGCGGTAGGCCGTGTCGGCGCTGGGCCCGTGCTGCTCGCCGCGCGCGCGCGCCCCGAGCAGCGCCTGCGCCAAGACGCACGTCGCGACGAGGGCGAGCGAGAACGGCGAGCGGAACGCGTTCCACTCCCACGGCATGGCGCCCTGGCCGCGCACCGCGTCGACGCCGCGGAGCGAGCCGCTGGCGCTCACGGCGGCGACGAGGGCGAGCACGAGCGGCAAGAGCAGCAGCGTGGCGCCGCCCAAGGCGCGCAGGCGCGGCAGGAAGCCGCGCTCCTGGCTCACCGCGACGGTCAGGCTCGACGCGACGAAGGCCACGAAGAGGAGCAGGACGTCCACGTCTTCGCCGACCAGGGTGCCCGCGCCTGGCAGCGCGAACAGCGCCGCCGACGACACGGCGAGCACGGCCGGCGGGAGCCACGCGAGCTCGCGGCTCGGGCGCTCGCCGAGGAGGCCGCGCGACGCCGCCCGCGCGAGGCCCACGAGCGAGGACGAGGTGGCGAGGGCGTCGCGGTCCCGCAGCCGGCGCAGGCGCCGCGCGATCGCGAGCTCGGCCCGCCCGAGGCGCCCCTCGAGCGGCGCCACGAAGGCCACGACGAGGGCGACGGCGAGGCCCATGAGCCACACGATCCAGGAGAAATCACGGGGAAGCGCGCGCGAGAGGCCGAGCAGCGAGAGCTCGCGCGTCTCCTCCTTCCCGCCGCCGCGGCGGAAGGTGAGCGCCACCTCGCGGGCGCCGCTCGCGCGGACGTCGGAGACGCGCGTGAGCCGCACGCCGTCGAACCCGGTGAGCAGATCGCCCTTCACGAGCCCCGCCTCTTCGCCGCGCGAGCCGGGCGCGACCGCCTCGACCACGAGTCCGGGCCCGGCGCCGATCACCTCGAGGCCCAGGAACGCGAGCACCGCCGCGCCCTCTTTGTCGGCGCGCGCGGCGTCGTCGGCGCGGAGACCCGCCGGGAACACGTCGAGCACCACGCCCTGGAGCGTCGCGGCGATGGGCGGCGCGCTCGCGCTCTGCGACGCGAAGACCACCTCGACCTCGCCCCGGAACGTCGTGTGCTCGGCGCGCGCGCCGGTGCCGGCGAAGCTCGCGAGGAGCTCCTCGGTCACCTCGAGCTCGATGCGCGTCTGCCCCGCGACGGTGCCCGTCGCGCCGATGCGCGCGCGCTCGGGCGCGTGCCCTGGCCGGTACAGCGTCCCGCGGAACGTGAGGTGCGCTGGGCGGCCCTGCGGGAAGCCCGCGCCGTGCACCTCGAGCCGATCGCCCGACTCGAGCTCCGAGGGCGTCACCTCGTGCACCTCGATGAGGCGCAGCGGCAGATCGCGCTGGCATCCGAGCACGCCGACCGCGCTGAGCAGCGCCGCGAGCGCCACCCCGAGCGCCGTCCACAAGCGGTGAAGGTGGGGGGTCCGGACCATACCCCCCCTTTCTATGCGCGCGCGGTCGAGTGGCAAAATTCGTGGTGATTTCGTCGCCCCGGCGCGCGGCGCCCGGCGCGATCCTGGGTCGCCCTCGGCCCCGCTGGTGGTAGGGTCTGCGCCATGGCGGACTACGCGGTCATCATGGCGGGCGGCGCGGGTACGAGGTTCTGGCCGGCGTCGCGCGAGGCGCGCCCGAAGCAGCTCTTGCCGCTCGCGGGCGGCTCTGGCGAGTCGCTGTTGGCGGCGACGGTCAAGCGGCTCGCGCCCCTCGTGCCGGCCGAGCGCGTCTACGTGGTCACCGCCGAGCGGCTCGCCGAGGCGACCCTCGCGGCGCTGCCGGACGTGCCCGCCTCGCAGATCCTCCGCGAGCCGACGCCGCGCAACACCGCGCCGTGCATCGCGTGGGCGACGGAGGTGCTGCTCGCGCGGGATCCCGAGGCGGTGGTGGCCGTGCTGCCGAGCGATCACCACATCGCCGACGAGGCGAGCTTCCGCGCGGTGCTCGAGCGCGCGTACGCCACGGCGCGCGAGGGCGCGTGCACCACGGTCGGCATCGTGCCCACGCGCGCCGAGACCGGCTTCGGCTACATCGAGCTCGGCGACGCGCGCGGCGCGCACGCGCGGGCCGTGGCCCGGTTCGTCGAGAAGCCGGATCGCGCGCGCGCCGAGGCCTACGTGGCCGGCGGCAAGCACCTGTGGAACGCGGGCATGTTCTTCTTCCGCGCCGACGTGATGCGCGGCCTGCTCGCCGCGCACCTGCCGGCAATGGCCGAGTCGACCCGCACGATGGTCGCGCGCGGCACCGCCGAGGCCGTCGCCGACATCTTCCCCACCCTCCAGAGCGTGTCGATCGACGTCGGCGTCATGGAGAAGGCCGCAGACCTCGCCGTGGTGCCCGGCAGCTTCGGCTGGAGCGACGTGGGGAGCTGGCAGAGCGCGTGGGAGCTGGGCGAGAAGGACGCGCACGGCAACGTGCTCCCCGCCGGCGCGCTCACGGTCGACGCCGCGGGCAACTACTTCGCGAGCCTGGGCGGCGGCCGCGCGAAGCACGTGGCGTTCGTGGGCGTCTCCGACCTCGTGGTCGTCGAGACCGACGACGCCGTGCTCGTCGTCCCGCGCGAGCGCGCGCAGGACGTCAAGCTGGTGGTCGAGGCGCTGAAGAGCGCGGGCAGAAAAGATCTGCTCTAAGTCGCGCGGTCTTCTGGCTCAGTGCGCGGGGTGGCCCTCGCGCGCGAAGCGGTCGAGCGCGTCGAGCATTTCTTGGGTGGGGCGCATGACCTGGGTCTGGCCGTCTTCGCCGGGCATCGCCCAGCCCCAGGTGCCGTCCTCGAGGGACACGCGCGAGACCTCGCCGCGCTCCTCGGCGTGCAGCATCATGTGGGCGATGTGCTCGGGGCTCGGGGGCTTGGGTCCGATGCCGGCGAGCTTGCGCGACGCGGCCTGCTGGAGGGCGCTCTTCTTCTTCTTGGCCATGCGGTGTCTTTCGTCGACTCGCGCGCCGGCGGCAAGGACTTTCTAGCTCCTCCCAGCCGGGGCCTCAGTCGGTCGGCGCGTCCACGCCGCCGTCGCCCGCGTCGGCGTCGCCCGCGGCGTCGGCGTCACCCGCGCTCGCGTCGCCTGCGTCGGGGCGCTCGGGTGGTGGAGGCGCCTGCCCGCACACGATGGTCACCGCGTTCGGGGGCGGGCTCCACACGCCGCAGCCGAACTTGTCGACCCCGTGCGTCCAGCCGGGTTGCTGCGGGTTGAGGACGACGCCGTCGAATCCCAGGATGCAGTCGTCATTCGCGTGCTCCTTGGGGCCGTTGCGGACGAGCGTGCAGCCGGATTTGACGTCGGGGCAGCACCCGAACGGGTTGCCCGAGTCCGGCCCAGCGTCTTGGCCGGTGCCTTGCGGGGTGCTCGCGCACGCGGCGACGGACGCCACGGCGAGCGCCGCCATGACGAGGGACCGGGCTGCTCGGCGGAGAGGGGACAACATGCCTCGTGGATAGCAAGCGCCAGGCCGTCGCGCAGCCGCATGAAACGTGCGCCCAGACGGGCCCGCGCGTGGGTCAGGCTGCGCCACCCCGGACCCCGCGGCCGGGCTCACCCCCACCTCGCGAGCGTGCCGCCGCGCGCGAAGAGGCGATCGACGCGGGCGGTGACGTCGGCGTTCTCGACCAGCGGCGGCGCGTGGTGGGGCTTGCTCCGCGCGTCGATGAGCACCGGGCCGCGGCAGCCCCAGGCCTTGTGCTTCGTGAAGGCGCGCACGCCGCCCACATCGACCGCGGGGTCCGACCGCGTGAAGGTGATCCACAGGAAGTTCGCGAAGGTGCGGGCGGTGAGGTCCGCGTCGTCGACGACGACGATGAGCGGCAGCCCGACGAGCGCCGCCTCGGGCAACCCGGCGAGCGCGCCGGCGAGCGTCTCGACGTCGCTCGGGCTCGCCCACGGGCCGGCCTCGAGCGCCAGCACGCCGGGGCACACGAGGCGCGCGTCGCTCGCGAGCGCGCCCCACGCGACGCGGGTGTCCAGCTCGCGCGCGAGGTCTCGGCGCTTGGGGCCGCGCGCCGCGACGACCACCTTGGAGCCGCGCCCGAGGCCGGTGCCCGAGTAGTCGAGCGAGTCCATCGTGGTGTTCACGTGGAAGTGGAGATCGCGCGCGGGGTCGAGGCGCTCGAGCATGTGCCCGAGGAACGCGCGCACGTCGCGCACGCGCGGCGGCCGATCGGCGGCGTCGGCGATGAAGAGGTACTTCGCGAGCGACATCTGCCCCTGCCCCAGGATGGCGTTCGCCTGCGTGAGCAGCTCGGCCGGCGGCGCCGAGGCCGCGTCGTCGGCGTAGGGGGCGTAGCGCTCGCTCCCCACCGCGAGCAAGAGCGGGTGCACTCCCGCCTCGTCGACCGCGTGCACCTCGCGCACTCCGGGCAGCACGTTCGGCACGAGCGAGGCCGTGAGGTCGTGGATGAGATCGCCGAAGATCGTGTCCTCTTGCGGCGGCCGCCCCACCACCGTGAAGGGCCAGATGGCGCCCTCGCGGTGGGTCACCGATTCGACCTCGAGCACCGGAAAATCGTGTATTTTCGCGTAGTAACCAAGGTGATCCCCGAAGGGGCCCTCGGGCTTGTTCTTGGCGGCCACGGTGCCGGTGATGCAGAAGTCCGCGTCGGCGTGGAGGTGCGGCGAGCCCGCGACCATGCGCGCCGCGCGGCCGTTCAGCGCGCCGGCGAACGACAGCTCGGGCAGCCCCTCGGGGAGCGGCATGACCGCCGCGAGCATGAAGGCGGGCGCGCCGCCGACGAAGACGCGCACGCGGAGCCGCTCGCCGCGCTCGAGCGCGCGCGTGTGGTGCACGCCGACGCCCCGGTGGAGCTGGTAGTGCAGGCCCACCTCGCGGTCGCGCGCGTAGGCGTTGCCGGCGAGCTGCACGCGGTACATGCCGAGGTTCGACCCACGCACACCGGGCGCCGCGGGGTCTTCGGTGTACACCTGCGGCAGGGTGATGAACGGGCCGCCGTCGCCCGGCCACGACACGATCTGCGGGAGCGCCGAGACCTGCGTCGTGTGGGCCGTCACCGCCCCACGCCGCACGGTGCGCGGCACGAGGTGGAGCGCCGCCCGCGGCAGCCGCGCGGCCAAGAGGGGCGAGACCGCGAGGCTGGCCGGGCTCACCTTCGCCGCGACGAGCGCGCGCACGTCGTCCAGCGTGTCGCGGAAGAGCCAGTCGGCCCGCTTGCGGGTGCCGAACAGGTTCGACAGGCAAGGGAAGCGTGTACCCTGCACCTTCTCGAACAGGAGCGCGGGGCCGCCGGCGGCGAAGATGCGGCGCTGCACCTCCGCGAGCTCCAGGAACGGGTCGAGGCGGTCGGGCACGCGGACGAGCTCCCCGTGCTTCTCGAGGTCGACCACGCACGCTTCGAGGCTCTCGTATCCCATGGGCGCGAACCGTAGGGCGGCCGAGCGGAAAAGCGAAGGGCCTCGCTGGGGGCCGCCGCGTCCGAGACGCTAGGCCGGTGCTCACTTGAATCGAGCCCGAAATCCCACGGCTGCCGCCCTCGGCTTCTCAGCAGAGCCGTGGGCTTCCGGGCTCGATGACCGCTACGTGTGCACGTCGCCTTCGGACGATTCAGGATCGGCGGAGCTGGGTTCCGCCCTAGCTCAGCTCTCGCTTCGTGAGCGCCCGCTCGAGGGGAGAGAGCGCCGGGTCGAGGGCCCCCGGGGCGAGGGCCATGCCCCGGGAGACGGCGGTCACGGTGTATCGGGCCGCGCCCACGACGAACATCCGGTGAAGGGTCATGCGGTTCGTCTCGTCGTGCACGAGGCACGAGAGCGGGCGCGGCAGCGCGGCGCGCTCCGCTCGCTCGCCGAGGGTCAGAAAGAACGCGGCGATGCCGGCCAGCCCGTCCACGTCCCCGGCGGCGGCGCTCGCCGCGAGCGGGAGCCCCGACTCGTCGCTCAGCACGACGGAGGCGAACCCGGCCTTCTCCGCGATGGCGTCGAGGAGCCGAGGGAGCTCCCCGAGACCTCCATCTCCGACGTGGATCGACGACAGCTCTCGCAGAGAGCGCTCGCGATCGAGCATCGGCGCGAGCACCTCGGTCATCATCTTGCGGACGTCGCTCGTTCCGTCGCCGCGCTGGGCGAGCAGCGAGGTGACCTTCTGGAGATCCCGATGCACCTGGTCCGGATCTTGGGCCTTCCCGACCGTCGAGAGGAGCGAGCGTATCTCGACGCGGAACGAGTCGATGCTGCGCTCGCGCGCGGCGACCGAGTCGGCGAGCGACTGCATCTCGTGCCGGAGGACGTCGACGCTCGGATCCTTCTTCGCCGTCGCGCTCGCGCTCACGTTGGCGATCAGCGGAGCGAGCATCCCTTGGAGCTCCAGCTTCACGCGGTCGACCGCGGGCGGCGGCGCGACGGCGAGCCGCGCCTCGAGCTCGTGGACGCGCGCGACTTGCGCCTCCCGCTCTTCGAGGATCGCGGCCCGCGCGGCGCGGCCCGCGCGGGCACCAAAGAGATAGCCGCCGACGAGGAGCGTCACGACCGACAAGACGGCGAGCACCGTGACGAGCAACATCATGGTTCGATGACCTCCTCCTTCTCGCGCGGACAACTCTCGCCTTTGGTCTGCACCACGACGCGCCGGTTCCACGAGGCGTCCGGGGGCGTCTCGTCGACCGGCCAGTAGGACCCAAACCCTCGCACCGTCATGCGCGACTTCGGGACACCCGCGCCCGCGAGCGTCGCCCCCACGAACGCCGCGCGCTGACGGCTGAGGCGCAGGTTGGTGTCGTCCGATCCCGTGGCGTCGGCGTGGCCGTCGACGAAGACGCTCGCGGTCGGGTGGTCGAGCAGCCACTTCGCGAGAGAGGCCAGCGGCGGATTCGCCGCGTGGGATGGATAGATGCTCTCGGAGCGAAAGTTCAGGATGAGCGCCGGACACTTTCCCGCGCTCGACACGACGGGCGCGGCCGCACCCGGGAGTGTCACGGTCGAGGTGGCGGACGGAGCGGCGACGGGGAGCGCGCTCGCGACGGCCGACGCGACGGGCTCGACGCGGGGCGCGGGTGGAGCGGCGTCGACGCTCCGATTCAGCTCGACGCGGAGCGCCCCGAGCGCGCTCGCGGCGCTCGCGATGCCGACGGCCGAGAGCGCCGTCGCGAAGAGCGGGTGGAGGTTCTCGCCGGGGACCAGGAACCGCGCGGTGTGGCTCACGTGAACCCCATTTTTCGGAGGCGGTCGAGGTTCGCGAGGACGCGCCGATCGTCGGGGGAGAGCTTGTTCGCCTCGACGAACGCCGCGTGGGCGCGGGGGTAGTCCTTGGCCAGGAGCGCGTCGACCCCGCGCTCGAACGCGGCGGCGAACGGGGCGTTGCCCCGAGGAGAGACCTTCGTGGGGACGTCTCGCGATGGGAACTCGCTCGGCGCCCGCGGGGGCGGCGGGGGGCGCAGCGAGGGCGGGCGCCAGGACTTGCTGGGGCGTGGAGGCCGGGACGACCTGTCGCGGCCTGGGGGGCGGGACGACCGACGCACGCCCTCTGGGTCGAGGAACGTGTCACCCCAGCCGTCGTCGATCGACTCGGGGGCGGCGTCTCGCTCCGCGTCTCGCTCGGCCTCGTCGAACGTCTTGGCCACCTCGAGCAGGACGCTCTGAGCAGAGCGGCCAATGTCGCGGGCCGGGAGCTCGTTCTTGCGCAGGGTTCGGCAGGTCACCTGCGCGGCGCCCAGAAACACGAGCCTACGGAACGCGTCCATTCCGGCGCCGAGCCGGTCGTCGGCGGTCCACAGCTCGCCGCTCTTGATGACGATCCGCCCGTGCCCCCCCATCGAGCGGACCTCGATGACCACCGAGTGCCGCCCCATGCCTGCGAGCTGCACGTAGTCGGCGATGCCAAAGGGGGAGGCGGGGGAGTCGGACAGGTCGAGTTTGTCCTCCGCCACGGCGCGCAGCTTGTCCAGGGCGACAGGCTTCTCGTAGATCTCGACGTCTCCGTGCGCCGGCAACTGGTGCCTGTACTTGCCGACGAAGGCCGACACGAACACGATCGGCGCTCGGAGCCCGAGCCGCTCGAGCTCCGCGGCGACCTCGATGCCCGAGCCGTCCGGGAGATCGAGGTCGGAGATCACGAGATCCGGGGGCGCGGAGACGAGGAGGCGCTTCGCCTCCGCCACCGTGCCCGCGTCCGAGACCTTCACCCCAGGGAGCTTGCCTAGGCCCCGCGCCATCGAAAGGCGGAGGATCTGCTCGTCCTCGACGAGGAGTATCGTGCGAACCCCGGGCATCAGGCCTTGATGCCGTAGAGGGCTTCGACGCGGTCGAGCCCGCACTCGAGGCCTTCGCACCACGAGATGAACCGCTCGACCATCGCCTTCCCCTTGAAGAGCGCGCCGTGCTGCGGTGCGATGATCTCTACGTCGAGCTGGCGGACAAGCTTCGCCCACGCCTTCATCGCGCGACCGCTCGCCATGTAGCGGCGATGGAAGCCGAGCATGTGCGCCTCGTGCGCGTCGAAGTCGGTCACCTCGCGGTAGTCCGGCCCGATGGACGCCCCGAGATCGCCGCTGTAGAGGATCTTCGAGACGGGGTCGTACAAGCTAAAGTTACCTGCAGAATGCAGGAAGTGTGCGGGGATGGCCGCCATCGCGTGTGCCCCGAGCGGGAGCGAGATGCCCTCGTCGGGGATCGGCAAGAGGCGGGACTCGACCAAGCGATCGAGCCCGAAGTGGGGAACGAAGCGCGTCCAGAGCGACGACACATAGGCGGTCGCGTCGGTGGTCATGAGCCAGCCGTTGACGGCGGCGACGATGTCGGGATCCTGGTGGGAGAGGAAGATGGTCTCGAGCTTGGCCCCCCCGAGCACCCCGGTGGTCGCCGCGAGGACCTTCGAGTAGACCTTGTGGCCACCGGGGTCCAGGATCATGCCCGCCTTCCCGTCGATGATGACGTGCTGGTTCGCCTGCACGGCGAGACCGCCACCGCCGTAGTCCTCGAGGAGGATGTTCTTGTGAGTTCCGTTGTCGAAGAGGGTCACGTGGGACATGGGGACTCCTGCTCTCTCAGAGGATCTTGCGGATGTCGTCGACCGCGCGGCGCATGTCCAGGAAGACGAGCCCGAGCTTCGCTTGCTTGCTCGCGAGACACAGCAGGAGCGTGCCGGAGGCGGCGGCCATCATGACCGCGTACCCGTTCTTCCCGCGAACCAGGACCTCCTCGACGTCTCCACGCTCGAGCTCCGTCGCGGCCCGAGTGCCGAGGCTCGAGAGCGTCGCGCTCATCCCCGCGACCCGGCTCTCGTCGACGTGTTGCGGAAGCGCGCTCGCGATCATGAGCCCGTCCTCCGAGATGAGGGCGCTCGCCTCGACGTCCGGCGATGAACTCTGGAGGCCCCTCAGTACGCGATTCAGACTGTCTACACGCGACATGTTCACCTTCCTTCCCTTGACGACAAACAAGCAATTAAAGCACTTCGTTTGATTGGACTCGATTCGAGCACGCAGCCCTTCCCCTGGGGCACACGCAACCTGCTTGGCGGCTCATCGGGGTTCCGAGGGGGCGGATCCGCGCGGGGGAAACAGCGGCACCGAGAGGCTGACGCGCGTTCCGGCGCCGGGCGCGCTCACGATGTCGAGCTCTCCCCCCGAGGACTCGGCGATTTGCTGGCAGAGCGCGAGGCCGATGCCCGAGCCCTTCTGCTTGCTCGTGAAGAACAGCTGCCGACACCGCCCGAGCACCTCGGGCGTCATCCCGGGGCCGGTGTCGGTCACGCTGAGCTCAAAGGTATCTCCGGGCTCCAGGTTGGCCCGGACAGTGACGACGTCCCCCGCCTCGCAGGCCTCGATGGCGTTCTTCACTAGGTTGAAGACGATGCCGCTCACGACTCCCCAGTCGAGAGGGAGCAGCGGCAGCGTGGGCACCTCCGCCGCGAGGTGGACGCCGTGTCGCAGGGCCGTGCTCTCCAGGATTCGACAGGCCTCCACGACCGCCAGATCGACCGCGACGTGCCGGTCGGAGTGCACGGCGCGCGCGAGCCCTCCGACGCCCTGCAGCGTGAGGTTCATGCGCCGGACCTCCCAGAGGATCGTGTGGAGCTGCTCGCCAGTGGTTTGGTCTACGTCCTCGATGAGGATCTCGAGCGCGCTCGTCACGGCCGCGAGCGGATTGCGCAGCTCGTGCAAGATCGATGGCAGCGCGTCGCCGAGCGCAGCCATCTGCAACAGGCGATCGCGATCGCGCCGGAGCTCCAAGATCGCGGTGATCTCCTGGAACAGGACCGTACGATTGCCCTCGTCGCTCGGCGGCCCCACGGAGTAGCCGACGACGGTCGTCCCGCCGTCGTGCAGCGGGATGGTCACCTCTCGCTGCGGCTTCGAGGCGTGCGAGGTGAGCCCGAGCTGCTCGGTCCCGATGAGCACATCCGAGACCGCTCGCCCGCTCAGCTCTTCGACCGGCTGCCGCAAGATCTTCCCTGCGCCTTGGTTCGCGTAGCGAACGCGCCCGCCAGCGTCGACCACCAGGACCCCCGCCGTGAGGCCATCGAGGATCGCGCTGGACTGCACCTCCGTGTGCGACATGCTCGCTACCCATGCAGTTCTTGTGCCGAAATTGCGCGTCGAATTCCTCTGAATTTGGAGCCTGCCAGCCATAATGCGCGCAAAAACTTCGGCGAGTTGCGCAGGCCATGCAGGAAGATCGAGCGCTTCGCGAGGAGGTCGCGCGCGGCGTGGTAGGCTCGTCTTCACCCATGGCAACCAAGGGCTCCAGGGGAGTCGACGGCACTCTCGCGGCGTGGCTCTTGGATCGGCCGACCGACGAGGCCGTGCTCACCGCGCTGCGCGAGGTCGCCCGCGAGCGCGGCGCGTGGGTGGCCGTGATCGCGCCGCGTGGCCACGCCCGCAGGGCCACGGGCGGCGCGCCGGCGGCCCTGGTTCGGGCCGG
>CAZHGG010000039.1:0-15861 GCA_964531755.1 uncultured Polyangiaceae bacterium | reverse complement strand
GCCTCGCGGCCGAGCCGCCCGCCGACGTCGAGGCGCTCCTCACGCGGCGCGAGGTCGCCGCGGCCGACCACGCGGCGCTCGTCGCGGGGCCGCAGCGCTACCCCCTCTACCGCAAGCTCGTGCGCGGCACGCTCGGCGGGCTCTGCGAGTCCATCCTCTCGCGGGGGTACGCGCACCTCGAGGCGGCCGCCCCGGGCGCCTGGGCGGGCGGCTTCGACGCGTTCCTCGCCGGGCGCGGCCCGCGCACCCCGCACTTGCGGGATGTGCCGGGCGAGCTCTGCGAGGTGCTCCTGCCGCGGCTGTCGGCCGACCCGCGCGTGCCCGCGTACGTCGTCGAGCTCTTTCAGTGGGAGCTCGCCACGTTCGAGCTCGGCGCGGCTCCCGACCTGAAGGATCCTGCGGCGTGCGACGTGGACGCCGCGCTGCCGCTCGCGCTCCGCGGCCACGCGCGGCGCCTGCGCGTCGCGCACGCCATCCACGAGCTGGGCGAGCGTGTGGGCGACGCGCCCGCGCGGCGCGACACGCGGCTGTTCCTCTACCGCGACCGCGCGCACCTCGCCGTGACGGTCGTGCTCACGCCGTTCGCCGACGAGCTGTTGCAGCGCGCGCTCGACGGCGTGCCGCTCGGGGTCGCCATCGGCGCCGCCGCGGCGGCGCTCGAGGTCCCCGTCTCCGAGCCGCTGCTGACGGAGGTCGCGCGTTGGCTCGCCGACTTCGGCGAGCGGGGCGTCCTGCTCGGCTCTCGGGCCGGGTGAGCCGGCGACCCGCGCCTACAACAACGGGGACGCGAGCCGGGCGGAGGCCTCCGCGAGGCGCTGCAACGCGCCGAGCTCGCGCAGCTTCCTCTTGACCACGAGCCGCGCGCGCTCGACGTCGCGGGCGAACTGCGCCGCCAGCGCGTCGGCGTGACGCGCGCCGTAGAGCACGGCCATGACCTCGAAGTTCAGGCGGAAGCTGCGGTTGTCGAAGTTCGCCGTGCCGACGGTCGCGACCTCGCTGTCGATGACGAGGGTCTTCGCGTGGAGCATGCGCGGCTCGTATTCGTGTAGAATGCACCCAGCGTCCAGGAGCTCCTCGTAGTAGCTGCGCGAGGCCGCCTGCACGATCCGCGAGTCGCCCTCGCGCGGCACGAGGATCTCCACGCGCACGCCGCGGAGCACGGCGCTCTTCAGCGCAGCGAGCGCGGCTTCGTCTGGGACGAGGTACGGCGTGGTGAGCAGCACGCGCTCGCGGGCCGTGGCGATCGCCGAGAAGTAGAACGCGTGGATCGGGAACACGTCGCGGTCCGGCCCCGAGCGGAGGATCTGCACGAGCTCCGGGCCCTCGGCGAGCTCGGGGAAGTAGCGGCGGGTGGTCGCGGAGTCGCCCTTCGAATAGACCCAGTTCTCGAGGAACGTGCGCTGCAGGCTCGCCACCACCGGCCCCTCGAGCGCGACGTGCGTGTCGCGCCAGGCGGTGGGGCCCGACGCGCGGGCCGAGTGGCAGGCGGCCCAGTTCACGCCGCCGGTGAAGCCCACGCGGCCGTCGATGACGACGATCTTCCGGTGCGTGCGGAAGTTGAAGAAGCGCGCGCGCGCCAGCCCGAGCCGAGGGGGCTGGAACCTGCGCACCTTGCCGCCGGCGCGCGTCAGGTCCTCGAAGAAGCGAGAGCTGGCGCCGCTCGACCCCACCGCGTCGACGAGCAGCCGCACCTCCACGCCGCGCAGGGCCGCCGCCGTCAGCGCGTCCCGGAGCTTGGCGCCGACCTCGTCGCCCTCGAAGATGTAGTACTCGACGTGGACGTGGTCGCGGGCGCGCTCGATGGCGCCGAGGATCGCGTCGTACGCGTCGTCGCCCTCGTAGAAGAGCTCGACCCGCGTCGCCGTCGAGACGTGTGTATGTTGCAGCCTCTCGCCGATACCCGCGAGGCGCGTGGCGTAGGGGGTGGGCATGCGCTCGTCGGCGTTCGCGAGGGCGTGCGTGACCGCCACCCGCTTGTCGCGGTACCGGAGCTTGCGCCGCCTCAGGCGCCGCGGGCCGAAGAGGAAGTACACCGGGAGGCCGAGGAAGGGCAGGAGCACGAGGCCGAAGATCCACGCCAGCGTGGTGACGGGCGGGCGGCGCTCGAGCACGATGAACACGACGAGCCCGACGATCCACGCGGTCTCGCCCGCGGCGAGGACCGACCTCCAGGGCACGTCGTCGAGGGTCATGTCGGGCGAGTGTAGTTCGGCGGCCTCTCGCTGGGGAGGTCGTCCCCGTCGAGCCGCCTCCAGTCGACCGCGCGGACCTCGCGCGGGGAGATCGCGAGCTCCACCGTGCGGCGCGCGCCCACCGCTTCGCCGCCCACCTGCAGCGGCAGCGGGCGCGAGAACGTGAGGCGCACGTGCGACGAGAACCAGTCGTGTGTGCCCTCGAGCGGGTGGGCTCCCCGCCACAGCCGCGGAATGTCGCGCAGCGCGCGCAGGGTGGTCTGGTCGTACACGCGCACGTTCATGCGGCCGAGCATGCGCTCGGCGTGCGGGTAGGCGCGGAACCCGTAGCCGAACTCGGGGCAGGTCGCGCAGCCCGCGACGCTCGCGGGCCCCTCGTAGAGGATGGCCCCTCGGCCGGCGCCCTCGAGGCGCCGCGGCGTGCCGAGCGGATCGCGCGGATCGACCACGAACGCGTCGTCGGCGAGGTTCTCTACGAGCACGTGCGGGCGCGCGTCGAGCAGGGTCTTCGGCGCGGTGCGCAAGACGACGGCGGCGAGGTAGCCCCAGACCGACTTCGCGAGGCGACGCGACGGCGAGAGCTCGACCTGCGTGCGGTAGTCGTCCAGCACTTGCGCGTCCCAGCCGCACCCGGCGAAGAACGTGAGCGAGCCGTCGCACTCGAAGAGGCGCGCCTTGCGCGTCGGGAGCGGGCCGTCACGCCCCGCGAGCGCGCGCACGCAGGCGTCGAGCTTGCGCGCGCCGAGCGACCGGGCCCACGCGTTCCCGGTGCCGAGCGGCAGCACGCCGAAGGAAGGGAAGGGGGCGTCGCGGGGGACGACGCGATCGAGCGCGGTCAGGAGGGTCACCGCCGTGCCGTCCCCGCCCGCCGCGAAGAGCGCGCGAACCTCGCCGAGGCTCCCGAGCCAGCCCTCGACCTCCGCGACGCTGCGGGTGAGGCGGATGTTCGCGCCCGGCAGCACCTCGCCGATCTGGACCGCGACGCGCCGGCCCCCGCGCTTGGCGTTCGCGTTGACGAGGATCGCGATGCCGCGTCCAGGGACGCTCACGGCAGCGCGCTCGCGATGGCGGCGCGGACCGCCTCGAGCGTGCGCTCGCGCGCCGCGCGAGGGTCGGGCCCGCCCGCGGGAGGCGGCACCGGGGGGTGGATGGTCACGACGACCCGCTGGCCGGGAGAGGAGAGGACCCCGCTCGATGGGAGGATGTCCCGCGTCCCGCAGATGGTGATCGGGAGGATGGGCACGCCGAGCTGCTCGGCGAGCAAGAAGCCGCCCTTCTTGAACGGGCCGAGCGCGCCGGTCCGGCTCCGCGTGCCCTCGGGCGCGATCCACAGGTGCGTCCCGCTCTCGAGGAGGGGCCTCGCGCTGGCGAGGCTCTCGATCGCGCGCGCGCGGTCCGCCCGGTCGACCGAGATGAAGCCCGCGCCCCGCATGGCCGCCCCGAACACCGGGATGCGGAAGAGCTCTTGCTTGGCGACCATCCGCAGGTTCGAGCCGAGCACGTGGAAGAGGAGCGGCACGTCGTAGTGGGACTGGTGGTTCGACATGATGACGAACGGCCCGCCGCGCGCGTTCTCGCGCCCCCGCACCTCCACGTGGGCCCCGAGGCGCCGGACCACCTGGGCCGACCACCGCTCGATGCGCGCGTCGCACGCCGCCTTCGTGACCCGGCCGAGCGCCGCGTCGACCACCGTGGGCGCGCTGATCGCGAGCGTCTCGTACACACTCAGCAACGTCAGGCGAAGTGACCGGCTCACGCGTGGATCCTCCATGAATAGCACGTCCGCGGTGGGAGGGGGACGCGGCTTTGGGCGCGCCGAGAAAAACGCGGATCGGTCTCCGCTGCCCAGGCGGAGGGGTGGCCGATAGTTGGCGAAGAGCATTGAATCCCGGGGGTGCCACCTTTACCATCGGGGTTCACCGATCGCGTCGTGGGACAAATTCGCGAGCAATGTAGAGTACTTGCGTTGCTTTGACTCCCCGCCGGGCTCCAGCTCCGACTCCAAGGTAATGATGAGCGCGAAGACCATCCGCACTGCACTTGGCCAGCTTCAAGACGATCCAGAGAACGCGGAGGCGCTCGCCGACCTGCGCTCGGCGCTGGGTTGGGACGAGGAGGGCGAGACGGTCACGTTCGCCGACGGCGAGCTGTCGCGCGAGGAGCTCGCGAAGCTCCTCGAGGCCGCGCGCAAGGCCCACGAAATGCGCCGCGAGTACGAGGCGGTGGCCGCGCTCCTGCGCCTCGAGGTCGCGCTCGCCGCCGGAGGCCCGGGCGAGCTCGAGCTGCTCGAGGAGCTCGCGCGCATCCTCGACGACGAGCTGCTGAGCGACGACGCCGCGCTCAAGGTGTACGAGCGGGTGCTGGCGCTCGTCCCCGACCAAGATCACGCCGAGGAGGCGATCGAGCGGAGCACCGCGCGTCGCGCGAAGTGGCGGGAGCTCGTGTCGCGCTACGTCGACGAGGCGAAGTCCGCGCAGGACAGCGCGCTGAAGAGCTCCTTCCTGGTGAGCGCTGCCGAGACCGCGTTCCGCTACGGCCGACCCGAGCTCGCGTCGCGCGGCGAGAAGGGCATCGCCGCGCGGAAGATGCTGCTCGACGAGGTGATCGCGGGCCTCAGCGAGGCGCTCGAGATCGACCCGAAGAACCGCCGCGCGGCGCTGTTGCTCGAGCACGTCTACCGCGAGGAGGAGCGCTACGAGGAGCTCGCGACCAGCCTCGAACGCTTCGCCCTCGAGTCCACCGCGAAGGAGGAGAAGATCGCGGGATACCTGCGCCTCGGGCGCCTCTTCCGCAAGCGGCTGAACCGCCCCGAGCGCGCGGCGCCCGCGTACGAGAGCGTGTTCGATCTCTCGCCCGGACACCCGGAGGCGCTCTCCTTCTTGGTGAGCTTCTTCACGGAGCGCGAGATGTGGGACCACCTCGTGGCGCTCTACGAAGAGCAGCTCTCGGGGGGAGCGGCGCGCGGCGCCCACGAGGCCGGCACGCTCATGCAGATCGGCATGATCCACTGGCGCATGCGCGGCAAGCCCGGCCAGGCGGAGCCGTATTTCGAGCGGCTCCGCAAGCTCGAGCCGGCGCAGCCCGTCATGCTCAATTTCTTCCGCGAGTGGTGCGAGGCGAGCGGGGACACGACGAGGCTCGCCGCGGTGCTCGGCGACGCGCAGCGCGCCCTTCCCGAGGCGGAGCGCGCCAAGGTGGCCACCGAGCTCGCGAAGCTCGCCGAGGACGGGGCGAACGCCGCCAAGGCGATCGAGCAGTGGCGCTCGCTGCTCCGGCAAGATCCGTCCAACGCCGAGGCGCGCACGGCGCTCCGCCGCCTCTACCGGCAGAGCGGCGGCTGGAACGCGCTCGTCGACCTCATCCGCGGCGAGATCGAGCGCACCGCGCCCGAGGACGCCGAGGCGCGCCTGCCGCTGCTCCGGGAGATCGCGGCGGTGTACCGCGATGAGCTGAAGAGCGACTCGGCCCTCGTGGCCGTGCTCACCCAGGTCGTGGCCCTCGCCCCGAACGACGCCGACGGCCTCCGCGAGCTCGCGCGTGTCTACGAGGCGCTCCAGCGCTGGCGCGACTTGCTGACCACGCAGGCGCGCCTGGCCGAGCTCGAGGTCGATCCGCTCGCGCGCGCCTGGATCTACCGCGGCATCGCGCGGCGGTGGCTCGAGCAGTTCTCGAACGTGCAGAACGCCATCGAGGCGTACGAGAAGCTGCGCGAGTCCGCCCCGCTCGACGCCGAGGCGCTCGAGAAGCTGAAGGAGCTCTACGGAAAGCGGCGCGCGTACGGCAAGCTGTACGAGCTGCACGAGGCCGAGGTGGGGGCGATGCTCCCGGGCGAGGAGCGGCGCGCCCTCATCCTCGACATGGCCAAGCTCGCGGCCGAGCGCCTCGACCGCGGCGCGGACGCGATCGCCCTCTACAAGAAGGTCCTCGAGGAGGACCCGACCTCGACGGCCGCGCTCGACGCGCTGGAGAAGCAGTCGGAGCGCGACAAGGACTTCCACTCGCTCGCCGACGCCCTCGAGCGCCGCGTGGAGCTCTCCGACGACGAGGCGACGCGCCTCGCGGTGCTGCAGAAGCTCGGTGCGGTCTACATGGATCGCCTCTCCGACGCGGAGGGCGCGACCCGCACGTGGATCCGCGTGCTCGAGCTCTCGCCGACGAACGGCAAGGCGCTCCGGGCGCTGCGCGATCGCTACCTCGAGACGCACGAGCTCGACGCGCTCACCGCGATGTACGAGCGCACGGAGGACTACGAGGCGTTGGCCGAGGTGCTCTCCGCGGCCGCCGATCGCGCGACCGATCCCGAGCTGAAGGTCGACCTGTCGTTCCGCGCCGCCGCCGTCTACGCCAACCGCCTCGGCGCTCCGGAGCGCGCGTTCCGCGCGTACGAGCGTGTCCTCACCGTGCGCCCGGACGATCTCCGCGCGGCCGCGGAGCTCGTCCCGCTCTACGAGGGCGACGAGAAGTGGGGCCGCCTCCCGGCGCTCTACGAGGTGCTGCTCGCCCACGCCACTGACCCCGCGGAGCGCAGCGCGCTGATCCAGAAGCTCGTCACCACCACCGGTGACCGCCTCCACGATCGCGCGGCCTCCTTCGGGTGGGCGCGCCGCGCCTACGAGGCCGATCCCACCGCGGAGTCGGCGCTCGCCACGCTCGAGGGCGTGGCCCGCGCGGCTGGCAAGTGGGAGGACTTCTGCCAGATCTTGCGCGCGCGCCTGGCCCAGCCGGGCCTCGCGCCCGCCGAGGTCCGGGGTCTCAAGATGGCGCTCGCCGAGGTGATGGCGCGCGAGCTCTCCAACGTCGACGAGGCGGTGCGCATCTACCGCGAGCTCTTCGAGGCCGACGAGGGCGACGAGGTCGTGGGCAACCAGCTCGACGCGCTGCTCCGCGCGGAGGCGCGCCACGACGACCTGCGCTGGCTCCTCCGCCGCCGCACCGATCGCGCCGAGGCCGACGAGAAGCTGGCGCTGCTCAGCGAGTGGGCCTCGCTCGAGGAGGACGGCCTGCAGAGCCCGGAGCGCGCCGTCGCGCTCTACAACGAGATCCTCGAGCTGGACCCCTCGAACACCGCGGCGCTGCGCGCCGTGGCCCGGCTGCTCCGCGGCGCGGGCGATCCCGAGGGCGCCGCGCGCGCCATCGAGCAGGAGCGCGACCTCGCCGAGGGCGCGGAGCGCTACGCCCGCGAGATCGAGCTCGCCGAGCTCTACCTCGGGCCCCTGAAGCGTCCCGCGGACGCGCTGGCGGCCGTCGAGCGCGCGCTCGGCCTGAAGCCGAACGACGCGGAGGCCGTCGCCCTGGCCGAGAGGCTCCTCCGGATCCCCGAGACCCGGCCTCGCGCGGCGATCGTGCTCGACGACTGCTACGCGGAGCTGGGGCAGCTCGAGAAGCAGGCCGAGGTGC
This sequence comes from uncultured Polyangiaceae bacterium, assembly GCA_964531755.1. Lineage (GTDB taxonomy): Bacteria > Myxococcota_A > Polyangia > Polyangiales > Polyangiaceae > JAAFHV01. The sequence continues at coordinate 8,272 of CAZHGG010000039.1, read as the reverse complement.
TCGGCGTGCGCATCGCCACGGCCGCCGCCAAGGCGGACCGCCTGCCGCTCTACGAGCGGCTCGCGGAGGTGCACGAGGGCCAGTCGGCGCTGTCCGCCGCGCTCGACGTGTTGATCACGGCCGCGGGCGAGTTCCCCACGGAGCTCCGCGTTTGGGATCGCCTCGGCGACCTCGCGGCGCGCACGCAGCGCACGCAGGCGCTGGTCGACGCCCTCACCGCGGCCGTGCCGAAGGAGGGCCCGTCCTCCCTGCCGGTGGCGCTCGAGCTCGACCTGGCGGAGCGCATCGCCTCGCTCTACGACGAGGGCCTCAGCGAGCCGGAGAGCGCGCGCCCGTACCTCGAGCGCATCCTGCGCGCCGACCCGAAGAACGAGCGCGCCTTCGCGAGGCTGCGCCAGGTGCTCAGCAACGGCGAGAAGTGGGCGGAGCTCGAGGCGGCCTACGAGCCCGTGATCGCCGCCTCCGAGGGCGAGGCGCGCGCCGGCCTGCTCGTCGACGTCGCGATCCTCGTCGAGGAGATCATGGGCGAGCCCGCGCGCGCGGTGGCCTACTACGAGCGAATTCTCGAGGAATTTCCGGAGCATCCACAGGCGGTGTCCGCCCTCGACAAGCTCTACGTGGGCGGCGGCGCGTGGCAGAAGCTCGCGGCGCTCCTCACTCGCAAGCTCGACTCCGCGTATGGCGACGAGGCGACGGCCCTCCGGCTCCGCCTCGGTCGCGTGCACCAAGAGCAGCTGCACGAGCCCGCGGTCGCGATCGCGTACCTGGAGCAGGTACTGACCGACGATCCGGCCAACCGCGACGCGACGGCGCTGGTCGAGGCGACGCTGACGAACCCGGAGCTCAGGTCGCGCGCGGCGACCATCCTCGAGGGCGTGTACTCGAACCGCGACGAGAGCGCCGAGCTCGTGCGCATCCTAGAGGTTCGCCTCGAGTTCGCGACGACCGACGATGAGCGTCGCGAGCTGCTGCGCCGCATCGCCGATCTCCGCGACGAGCGCCTCACGGACGACGAGGGCGCCCTCGAGGCGTACGCGCGCCTCGTCCCGCTCACGCCGGACGACGCGGACAACCGCGCCCGCCTGCTCGAGATCAGCGCGCGCCAGGGGGCCATGTCGCGGGCCGCCGAGGTGCTCCGCGCGGCCGCCGAGGCCGCCACCGCGCCGCAGCCCCGCGCCGACATCCTGCTCTCCGTGGCGAAGATCTACGAGGCCGACGCCGCCGCCGCGCGCGCCGAGGTCATCTACCGCGAGGTGCTCGACCTCGATCGCGACGACCCCACGGTGGCGCTGCCCGCCGCGCGCGCGCTCGAGCGGGTGTACGGGGCGACGGGCCGGAGCAACGAGCTCGCCGAGATGCTCCGCGTGCAGGTGAAGCTCGAGGAGGGCGGCGCGGCGCGCAAGGACCTCTTGGGCAGGCTCGGGTTCCTCTGCGAGGAGCAGCTCTCCGACCTCGACGCCGCGATCGGCGCTTGGAAGGAGCGCCTCGAGGACGATCCGGTCGACACCGAGGCGCTCGTGGCCCTCGATCGGCTCTACGAGCGCAACGGGGACGCGCGCGCCCTCGTCGGTGTGCTTCGCTCGCGCGAGCGCCTCGCGGACGACCCGGACGCTCGCAAGGGCTTCATGGTGCGCACCGCGGCCACGCTCGACACCAAGCTCGACGACACGGAGGAGGCGATCCTCGCCTACCGCGCCGTGATCGACGACTTCGGTGTGGAGCGCGCGACCCTCGGCGCGCTGGCGCGCCTCTACGAGCGCGCGAAGAAGGCCGACGAGCTCGCGGAGACGCTCGCCTCGCAGCTCACGCTCGCCGTCGAGCTCTCCGAGCGCCTCGAGCTGCTCACGCGCCTCGGCGACGTGCGGCGCGCGCTCCTCGGGGAGGTGGACGGGGCGCTCGACGCCTACCGCGAAGCGCTCACGCTCGACCCCTCGCACGCGAAGAGCCGCGAGGCCGTGGAGGGGCTGCTCGACAACGAGACCGCGAGCCGCGACGCCGCCGATCTCCTCCGGCCGCTCTACGAGGAGGACAAGGCGCACGAGAAGCTCCTGCGCGTGCTGGACATCCAGATCGAGGCCGCGGACGCCGTCGACGAGAAGCTCACGCTCCTCGGCCTCGCCGCGGACGTCGCCGAGAACAGCCTCGGTGACGCGCGCCGGGCCTTCGGCTACGCGGGCCGGGGCGCTCGCCACGCGGCGGGCGAGCCGAGCCTCGACGGCTGGCTCGCTCGGCTCGAGCGCTGCGCAGAAAAGACAAATGATTACAAGTCTTTGTGCGCGCTTCTCCGAGAGATCGCGCCCGACGTGATCGACGGCGATCTGCAGCTTCAGGTGCTGCTGCGCGTGGCGGACCTCGCCCGCGACAAGCTCGACGATCGCGCGCTCGCGCAGGAGTACTACGAGCGGGCGCTCGAGGTGCGCGCGGACGACGATCGCGCGCTGGTGGCGCTCGAGGCCATCTTCGAGGCGTCCGCCGCCGACCAGGACCTCTACCGAATCATCAAGCTGCGCGGCGAGAACGCGAAGACCGACGACGAGCGGCGGGCGATCTACGCGAAGGAGGCCCGCCTCCTCGACGTGAAGCTCGAGCAGCGGTCCGACGCCATCGAGGTCTACGAGCGCATCCTCGATCTCGGCCTCGACCCAGAGGCGATCGCGGCGCTGTCGCGGCTCTACGCCTCGGAGGCCCGGTGGGACGATCTCGTGGTCCTCTACGAGCGTCAGCTCGCCGCCGACGGGCTCGGCGCCGAGGAGAAGGCGGCCTTGCACCACGCGCTCGGCGGCGTGCGCGAATCCCGCCTCGAGGACGCGGAGCGCGCGTTCGACGAGTACGTGGTGGCGCTCGCGCTCGTGCCCCAGCACCCGGCGACCGTCGCGGCGCTGGAGTCCTTGATGGCCCGCCCCGCCCACGCCGCGCGCGCCGCCGAGCTGCTCGAGGCGGTCTACCTGGCGCGCCATGAGTGGCGCAAGGTGATGGGCACCCTGGAGGCGCGCCTCGGCGCGAGCCAGGACCCCCAAGAGCGCCGCGAGCTCCTGCGACGCCTGTCGCGCCTGGAGGAGGAGCAGGGCGACGACCTCAAGGCCGCGCTCGAGGTGGCCGCGAGGCTCCTCGCAGAGGACGTCACCGACGAGGACACCTGGGCGGAGCTCGAGCGGCTCGCGCGCGGCGCGAACGCCGAGCAGCGCCTCGCTGAGATCTACGCGGCCGAGCTCGAGAAGCTCGGCTCGGACGGGCCCGAGTCCGCGAAGCTGTCCGCGCGCACTGGCGAGCTGTTCGAGCGCCTTGGCGAGGTCGATCGCGCGCTGACCTTCTTCCGGCGCGCGTATGCCTGGAACCCCGAAGAGCAAGACGCCGCCTTCGCCGCGATCGACCGCCTCCTGTCGAAGGCGGGTCGCCCGAACGAGCGCGTGGAGCTCTACCGCGACGCGCTCGACCACCGGCACGAGGTCGAGGCGCGCGTGAGCACGCTCCACACCATCGCGGCGATCCAGGAGACCGAGCTCAAGGACGACGACGCGGCCATCGAGACCTACCGCAGCGCCGTCGACGTGGACGACACGAACGCGGCGTCGGTCGACGCGCTCGCCCGCCTCCTCGCGAAGCGCGCGCGCTGGTCGGACCTCGCCGACCTGCTCCGGCGCCGCGCAGAGCAGAGCGCCATGCCGGAGGACGAGGCGGGCTTCCGCTTCGACCTCGCGGGGGTCCTCCGCGAGAAGGTCGGCGACGTTGAGCGGGCGATCGACGAGTACGAGACCATCGTCGCGCTCCTCGGCGACTCGCCGCGCCCGCCGTACCGCGAGACCGTTCAGGCGCTCGAGTCGCTCCTCTCCGACGAGGAGCACAAGGTCCGCGCCGTCGAGATCCTGAGGCCGCTCTACGAGCGCGCGGACGACTGGCAGCACATCGTCTCGGTCAACGAGCACCGCCTCGCGATCGCCTCCGACGTCGCCGAGCGGGTCTCCGTGCTCCGCGAGAACGCGCGCCTCCTCGAGGAGCGCGGGAACGCGCCCGGGCGGGCCTTCGACGCCCTCCGCGCGGCGTTCGCGCTGGACCCCGACGACGGCGGCACCCGCGAGGAGCTCGATCGCCTCGCCGTCGCGACCGCCCGCTGGGACGACCTCGCGGCCACCTACGAGGAGGGCATCGCCGCCACCGACGGCCTCGGCAAGCAGGGGCTCCTCGACGCGCTCGCCCGGCTGCACGACAAGCGTCGCGACGACCCGCGGCGCGCGCTGGAGGCCTATGAGCGCCTCTTCAAGCTCGACGAGACCGATCTCCGTCCGCTCGACGAGATGGTCGATCTGGCCACGCTCCTCTCGGACTGGGCCGCCCTCGTGAAGGTGCTGGCGCGGCGCGTGGAGCTCATCCACTCCGACGAGGACCGCGCGAGCACGTGGCGGCGCATCGGCGAGGTGCGGCGCGACATGCTCGACGACGCGCACGGCGCGACCGACGCCTACGAGCAGGCCCTCGAGCTCGAGCCGTCGAGCGCGTTCACGATCGACAACCTCATCCCGCTCTACGAGATCAAGAACGACGCGGCCCGCCTCGTCGACCTCTACCGGCGCCGCATCGAGCTCTGCGGAGAGGACGACGCCGAGCTCAAGTTCGGCCTGCTGCTCAGCGCCGCGGAGCGCTACGAGAAGGGCCTCGGGGAGCGGCGTGAGGCCATCGCGCTCCTCAGCGAGGCGCTCGAGGTGAAGCGCGACTCGGTCGAGGTGCTCGAGCGGCTCGGCGCGCTCTACGAGGGCGAGGCGCTCTACCCCGAGCTCCACGAGAACCTCCGGGCGCGCGCGGCGCTCGAGGGCGACATCGAGCGGCGCCGGGCGCTGAAGAAGCGGATCGGGCGCCTGCTCGCCAAGGAGCTGGACGATCCGGCGCTCGCGCTCACTGCCTACTCCGACGTCCTCTCCATGGGCTTCGACGCAGACTCGGTGGCGGCGATCCGCGCCATCGGCGAGTCGCGAGAGGAGTTCCGTCGCGAGGCCGCCGAGCTCGTCAGCCCGATCCTCCTCGCCGAGGGCAAGTTCGCGGATCTGGTCGAGGTCCTCGAGCTGCGCCTGATGGCCGAGACCGAGCCGTTCGAGCGCGCGACGACCCTCCGCGAGATCGCAGGGCTCGCCGAGTCCAAGCTGGAGTCCCCTGCGAAGGCGGAGGGCGCGCTCCTGCGGGCGCTCAGCGAGGAGCCCTCGCACGCCGAGACCCACGCGGAGATCGAGCGCCTGGCGCGCCTCGTCGGTCGCTCCGGCTGGGAGCTCTACGCCGAGGCTCTCCTCGAGCGCGCGACGTCGGTCTTCGACGCCGCGGTCACCGCCGACCTCTACTCGCGGCTCGGGAAGGTCGAGCGCCATCAGCTCGGCGACGCGCGCAAGGCCGCCGAGGCGTTCCAGCGCGCGGCGGAGCAGGGCGGCGACACCGTCGACGTGCTCGTCGCGCTCGAGTCTGTCTTCGGCGAGCTGGGCGACAGCGCGGCCCTCGCCGATGTCCTCGAGCGCCGCATCGCGCTCGAGCAGGACAGCGCGAGCGCCGCCGACCTCATCCACCGCCTCGCGTGCCTGCAGATCGAGGCGCTCTCGGCGAAGGAGCTCGGGCTCGCGACGCTGCGGTCCGCCCTCGAGCGCGTGCCGGCCCACGGGCCGAGCCGCGAGCTCATGGAGAAGCTCCTCGGCGAGCCCGAGCTGTTCGAGGACGCGTTCGAAGCGCTGGAGACCGTCTACCGCTCGCTGTCGCTCAGCCGCGAGCTCGCAGAGCTCTTCGCCAAGCGCGTCGGCCGGGCCGAGGGGGTGAAGGCCCGCGTCTCCGCGCGCCTCGAGCACGCGCGCGTCCTCGAGGCCGAGGCGAGCGATCTCGCTGGTGCGCAGCGGGCGCTCGAGGCGGCCATGGGGGACAACCCCCTCGACGTCGACGTGCAGGTCGAGCTCGAGCGCGTGGCCGGAATCACGGGCCAGTGGGCGGAGGCCGCGAACGCCGTGGCCGCCGCGCTCGACGCCAACCAAGCCTCCCGGAGCCAGTCGTCGCTCAACCTCGACTCGTTCGAGGCGCCGGTGGAGCTCTGGGTCCGCATCGCGGGCTGGCGGCGCGATCGCGCGGCGGATCCCGCGGGGGCCGAGGCCGCGCTCCGCAAGGCGATCGCGCTCGACGGCGAGAGCCTCGAGGCCCTCCGCGCGCTCGAGGCGCTGCTCCGCGTCCCCGGCCGCGAGCGGGATCTCGTCGGCGTGCTCCGCAGCCTCGCGAAGGTGGAGACCGACCCGGCGGAGAAGGGGAAGCTGCTCCGCGAGGCGAAGGAGATCGCGCAGAACACGCTCGGCGACGTCGCGCTCGCGGAGTCGGCGCTGCGCGAGCAGCTCGCCGAGAACGAGGCGGACGACTGGGCGCTCGGGGAGCTGATCGCGCTCCGCGAGCACGCGGCCGACTTCGCCGAGGTCACCACGCTGCTGCTGAAGCGCGCGGAGAACACGATGGACGGCGGCGAGGCCCTCGAGCTCCGCCGGCGCGCCGCCACGGTCGTCCAGGAGAAGCTCGGCGACAAGGATCGCGCGATCTCCCTCCACCAGGAGATCCTGGACACAGAGCCCACCGACGAGCGCGCCGCCCGCGCCCTGCGCGATCTCTACGCCGAGACGGGCCGCGACAGGGAGCTCGCGCGGCTCCTGCTGAACCTCATCGACAACGCGACGACCCCCGCGGAGCGGGTGGCGCTGCGCATCGACCTCGCGCGCCTCCAGACCGAGAAGTTCGACGCGCCGAACGACGCGATCGACACGCTCAACGCCGTGCTCGAGGAGGAGCCCGACGAGCGCGACGCGGCGCTCCTCCTCTCCGAGATCCTGGAGAAGACCGGGCAAGACGACAAGCTCGCCGATCTCCTCGACACCCAGATCGGCCGGGCGAAGGAGCGCGGTGACTCCGCGTCGGAGCTCGCGCTGAAGGTGCGGCTCGGGCAGGTGCTCGAGGGCCGCCTGAAGGACGCCGGGCGGGCCTTGGCGACCTTCGAGTCGGTCCGCGAGCACGAGCCCCATCACCGCGACGCGCTCGAGGCCGTCGCCCGGATCGCCGAGAGCCGCGCGGATTACGCGCGCACCGAGCTCGCGCTCGTCAAGCTCGTCGAGGTGGCCGTTCCCGACGAGGCGAAGGCGTTCGCGCTGCGCCTCGCGGACGTCCGGCTCAAGCTCGACCAGCTCGACGGCGTCGAGGAGGCGCTCAAGCAGGCGATCGCGCTCGTCCCGCCCGGGCGCGACGTCCGCCCGCGCCTGCTGTCGGCGTTCGAGCGTCGCAAGAAGTGGCCCGAGCTCGCGGCGCTCCTCGCGGAGGAGGCCGACCTCGCCCGCGCAGACGGGTCGCCCACCGCCGACGCCGAGGCCGTGAAGCTCCTCCGCCGCGCGGCCGAGATCCACATCACCGAACGCAGCGCTCCGGCCGACGCGATCCCCGTGCTCGAGAAGGCGACCGAGCTCATGCCCGAGGACCGCGAGCTCTTGCTCCTGCTCTGCGACGCGTACACCGCGTCGGGGCGCGAGCAAGACGCGACCGTGGTGCTCGAGCGGATCATCGCCTCGTTCGGCACGAAGCGCACGAAGGAGCTCTCCGTGTACCACCACAAGTTGGGCAACGCGCTCGCCCAGCTCGGCAACAAGGACGTGGCCATCGCGCAGCTCGATCTCGCGTTCAAGATCGATCCGGGCTCCGTCTCGGTGCTGCGTGATCTCGGCGTGCTGGCGCTCGACACGGGCGATCTCGAGCGCGCGCAGAAGACCTTCCGCGCGCTGCTCCTGCAGCGCCTCGACGGCACGTCGGGGATCTCGAGGGGGGAGGTGTTCTTCGTCCGGGGTGTCAGGAGCCCCCGGCAGGGGGACGCCGCCAAGGCGAAGCAGATGCTCGAGCGCGCGCTCGAGAACGAGCCCGAGCTGGAGCGCGCGAAGGCGCTGCTCGAGACTCTGAAGGCGTGAGCCGCGCGCGCGAGGGGCTCGGCTTCGCCGTCGGGCTCCTCGTGCGTCTCTGGCTCCTCACGCTCCGCGCGCGCGTGCTCGTCGACCCGGCGCTCGAGGGCCTCGGGCCGGGCCCGTGGGTGCTCGCGTTCTTCCACGGCACGCAGTTCCCGCTGCTCGCGTGGCCGCGGCGCGCGCGGACGTCCGTGCTCGTGAGCCTCTCGCGCGACGGCTCACTGCAGGCAGGGGTGCTGCGCGCGCTGGGTTTCTCGGTCGTGCGCGGCTCCACGAGCGCGGGCGGCGTGCGGGGCGCCTCGTCGCTCGTGCGGCGCGCGCGCCGCGGCGAC
>CAZHGG010000038.1:0-16099 GCA_964531755.1 uncultured Polyangiaceae bacterium | reverse complement strand
GCCGGCGCCCGCGCAGCCCGCCCCGGCCCAGCCCGCGCGGCTCGCCCCGCAGCCGCAGACCCCGGCGGAGGCGCGGAAGCTCTCCGACGCCTTCGTGCAGGTCGCCGATCGCGTCAGCCCGAGCGTGGTGCAGATCGACGTCACCGCGCGCGAAGAGCCCGACGCCGTGATGAAGCTGTTCGGCCGCGGCGGCGACTCGCCCATCGCGCGGGGCACGGGCTCGGGCGTCGTGTTCACGCCGGACGGCGCCATCCTCACGAACAACCACGTCATCGAGAGCGCGCTCTCGATCGGCGTGCGCCTGCGCGACGGGCGCCTGCTCCCCGCCACCCTCGTCGGGCGCGATCCCGGCACCGACCTCGCGGTCATCCGGGTCGACGCGAAGGGCCTCCCCGCGGCGCGCTTCGCCGACTCCGACGCGGCGCGCGTGGGCGAGTGGGTCGTGGCCATCGGCTCGCCGTTCGGGCTCGGGTACTCGGTCACCACCGGCGTGCTCAGCGCGAAGGGGCGCGGCGGCCTCGGCATGAACGCGATCGAGGACTACCTGCAGACCGACGCGAGCATCAACCCCGGCAACTCCGGCGGGCCGCTCTGCGATCTCGAGGGCCGCGTGCTCGGGGTGAACACGATGATCGTCGGGCGCGGGAGCGGCATCGGCTTCGCCGTGCCCTCGAACATGGCGCGCCGCGTGGCCGAGCAGCTCCTCCGCTCCGGCAAGGTCGAGCGCGCGTGGATCGGCGTGGGCATCCAAGACCTCACGCCCGAGCTCGCCGCGGCCATGGGGCTCGGCGCGGGCGCGGGCGCGCTCGTCAACGCCGTGAACCCCGACGGCCCTGCGCAGCGGGCGAACCTGAAGCCCGGCGACGTCATCGCCGCGGTCGACGGCAAGGCGGTGCACGACGGCCGCGAGCTCATCCGCGAGATCATCGCGCGCGAGGTGGGCAAGGTGGTCCCGATCGAGGTGCTCCGCGAGGGCAAGCGCTACACGAGCCAGGTCACGCTCGCGGCGCGCCCCGAGCCCCGCGCCGACGCGCTCCCCATGCAGCGGCCGACCACGGCGCCCTCGGGCCTCGGGCTCACGGTGCGCGACCTCACCGCCGAGCAGGCCGCGAGCGTCGGGCTCCGCGCGAAGCCCATCGCGGCGGTCGCCGCCCTCGTTCCCGGGTCCGCCGCCGACCGCGCGGGCCTCAAGGCCGGCGACGTCATCGTCGAGGTCGACGGCCGCGCCGACCCCACCGCGGTGCAGGTGCAGGAGGCCGCGCGCGACGGGCAGATCCTCGTGCGGCTGAAGCGCAAGTCCGCGTCGTTCTACGCGGTGGTCAAGCGATAGTAAGCTGACTTGACGATATGCCCCGCCGCGCGGTGCGCCGCGCGCCCCGAAGTTTGCTAGAGAGGAGCCATGAAGGTCCTCGTCACCGGAGCGAGCGGGTTTCTCGGGAGCCACGTCGCGGAGCGCCTGGCGAAGGCCGGCCACGACGTGCGGGTGCTCGTGCGCCGCACGTCGAACCGCAAATTCCTGGAGACCCTGCCTCGTGAGCGCGTCGAGTTCGCCGAGGGCAGCGTCGAGGACGCGGCGCGCGTCGAAGACGCGGTCGTCGGGGTCGACGCCATCGTGCACTCCGCGGGGGTCGTGAAGGCGCTCACCGCCGCCGACTTCCACACCACCAACGTGCAGGGCACGAAGAACCTGCTCGAGGCGGCGCGCAAGCTCGTTCGAGGCGGCGGCGTGCTGAAGCGCTTCGTGCAGGTCTCGAGCCTCGAGGCCTCGGGCCCCTCGCGCGACGGGGAGCCCGTGCCGCTCGACCAGGAGGAGCCGTGCACCGAGTACGGCCGCTCGAAGCTCGCCGCCGACAAGGCGTGCCTCGCCCTGAAGGACGAGCTGCCCATCACCATCCTGCGCCCCACCGCCATCTACGGCCCGCGCGACAACGAGCTGCTCGAGGCGTTCCGCGCGGTGAAGCGCCGCGTGCTCCCGCTCACCGGCGACGGCACCACGAAGTACACGTTCGTCTACGGGCCCGACTGCGCCGAGGCGTGCATCCGCGCCCTCGACGCCGACGTGCCCAGCGGCTCGATCTACTTCGTCGCGGACGGCGACGTGTGGGAGCAGCGCGCGTCGATGATGAAGATCGAAGACGCCCTCGACCAGCGCGCCCTCATGCGCGCGGGCGTGCCCTTCGGCGTGATGCGCGCGGCGGCCTTCTTCGTGGAGGCCTACGGCAAAGCCGCGAAGAAGCCCGTGATGCTCACGCGGGAGAAGGTGGCGATGCTCGAGAACCACTTCGTGTGCGACCCCGCGGCGACCCGCGCGGCGCTTGGGTGGGAGCCCGAGGTGCGCTGGCCCGAGGGCACGCGCCTCACCGCCAAGTGGTACCTCGAGAACGGCTGGCTTTGAGCGGGGTCTCGCGGGGCCTCGCGGCGCTCCTGGCGCTCGCGCTCGGCCTCGCGGGGTGCCGAGGCTGCGGGCTCCGCCGCGGCGCCTCGCCCCGCTTCGACGGGGGACCGGGCGATCCCGTCGCGGTCGAGCCGGGCGCTTTGTCGCCCGAGCTGCGCTTCGACCCCGCGGGCGACGTCGACGCGCCGCCCACCACGCCGAAGGCCAGCGAGCAGAAGCGCCCGAGCTTCGCGCCCGCGAGCGACGGCTACGGTCCCTCGCTGGTCGAGGCCCGGGCCGAGCGGCTCTACGAGGAGCTCATCGGCGCTCCGCGGCCGGTCACCGACGGCGCCGTCGGCATGCTCGTATGCCACTTCGAGACCACCGCCCGCGTGAGGCAGGGGCTGAGCGGCCTCATCGGCGCGTACACCACGCCCACGGTCGTCCTGCAGATCGACCTCGGCGAGGGGCACGTCACGCGCGGCGGGGACGCCAGCGCTCGCGTGGGGTTCACGGTGCCGCTCGTGACCCTCGGCCCGAAGACCGTCTTCGTCGTGTCGGTCCTCGGCGCGAAGGTGCCGGTGGGGCTCTCGCCGCGCGGGCTCTTCGAGGGCAAGCGCGAGGAGCACAGCATCTCGTGTGCGCTGCTCCCGCACGCGGAGGCCGTGCAGCGCCTGAAGGCGGAGCTGCCCGCGGTGACGCGCGCGCTCCGCGGCGACGCGCTCGACGCGCACCTCGTCGACGCGAAGGCGCGCGGCTTCGGGCAGGCGAAGCTCGCGCGCGATCTCGCGGCCCAGACGAGCTCGCTCGCCGCCCTGGTGGGCTGGGCCGATCCGCGCGTCGCCCGCCGCGCGGAGTGGGGCGAGCGCATCCTGCGGCACCAGCGCGCGCAGGTGCTGGTCGAGCTCGCGAAAGGGTCCTGGGGTCGGGGGCCGGGCGCGCTCGAGGGCGTGGGCGCGCTCGCGCCGGCCGCGGCGCACCCGCCGTGCAGCAAGAAGGAGCTCGACGCGGCGAGCGCGATGGTCGTCGACATCTTCCGGCCGCACGAGCCCTGCGCGTTCCGTGTGGCGCTCACGCCCGCGGCCGACACGAAGCTCGTGGCCGACGTGTTCTTCAAGAAGACCCAGCCGGAGCTCGTGGCCGACGTGGTGCTCGACGACGGCGAGGTGCTCGAGAGCGCCTGGACGCTCCCCGAGGGCGCGGCGTTTCATCCGTCCCCCGAGGGCGGCAACGAGCGCACGCTCGCGGCCGGCGCGCAGGGCTTCCTCCACTTCGGGGTCGCCGAGGATCTCGCGCGGCGCGCGCCGCCCGGTCGCCCCCGCGCGCTCGTCGTGCGCGCGGGTGAGGAGGCGGCGCTCTTGCCGCTCGAGCCGGGAGCGGACGCGGGGCTCGCCCGGTAGTCGCGCGCGGCGGGCGCGGTGGTACAACCACGCCATGGCGGAACTGCTCGGGCTCGTCTACTCCCCCTGGACCGAGAAGGCGCGCTTCGCGCTCGACGCGCGCCGCGTGCGCTTCCGCTTCCGCAGCTACGCCCCGCTGGTGGGCGAGCCCGCGCTGCGCCTCAAGACCCGGCGGCTCACAGGCACGGTGACGGTGCCCGTGCTCACGCGCGACGACGGCGAGGTGCTCGCCGACTCGCTCGCGATCGCGCGCTGGGCCGACACGCAGGGCGCCGGCCCGCGCCTCTTCCCGCCGGGGCGCGAGGCCGAGGTGATAAAGTTCGTTGACCTCTCCGAGCGGGCCCTCGCGGCGGGGCGCGGGCTGTCGCTGCTGCGCATGCTGGACGACGGCGAGGCGCTGAAGGAGATGGTCCCGAAGGCCATGCGGCGCCCGCTCGGGCCGGTGGCGACGGCGCTCGGCCGCGCGGGAGTGAAGCGCACGCTCGCGAAGTACGGCGTGCGCGGTGACGCCCGGGAGCCGCACGAGGCCGAGCTCGCGCGCTGCCTCGACGCGCTCCGCGAGGCGCTCGCCGCGGCGCCGGCCTCCGAAGGCGCGGGCCCCCGCACGCTGCTCGGCGAGCTCACCTTCGCCGACATCGCGACGGCGCAAGCGCTCGCCTTCGTGGAGCCCCCCGCGTTCGGCCTCCGCCTCGGCCGCGCCAGCCGGCGCAGCTTCACCGACCCCGCGCTCTCGACGCGCTACGCGGATCTGGTGACGTGGCGCGACGCGCTCTACGAGGCGCACCGCCCGCGCTGAATGCGGGCGCGGGGGACTCTAGAAGACGCCCACGAGCTGGAGGCGCGGGCCGTGGAACAGATCGGTGCCCCCGAGCTCGACCTTCTTGTCCACGGTGTAGGTCGTGCCGTCGGCGCTCTCGGTGGCGCGCAGGCCGGAGATCACGGTCTGGTAGAAGATCTCGGCGTGGTACTGCAGCTCGAGCAGCACCCGCAGGCGGCTGCGCCGCGGCGTCAGGCGGAGCCGCCCGCCGAGCCCGGCCGAGCCGTCGAGCACGATCACCGTGGGCTTCTCGACGTTGAGGTTGGCGAAGAAGTACCTCGACGGCCCGGCGCCTCCGTAGAAGCCGAGGTCGCCGAACAGCGACACGATGCGCCCCTCGCCTTGGCCGAAGCGGAAGGTGCCGCCGCCCATGTAGTACTGCGTGGTGAGCTGCTGGGCGGGGCTCTCGCGATCGAGCTTGAAGCTCTGGCCGTCCGAGCCCGGCGGCGCCACGTCCTTCAGCTCGTAGAGGATGCGCGGCAGCCGGTAGCTCATGTAGCGGAAGCCGAGCACCGTCTCCTCGATCCAGAGCCGCCCCACGGCCTCCGGCGGGAGGTGAGGGGCGATGTCGTAGCCGATGTCGAGCTGCGTGAACGACAGCCGCAGCGGCGCGCGGCTCACCTCGCCGGTGTCCTGCCCGGTCGTCGGATCTACCGCAATTTCACGAACTTGCCCTGCTGTGAAGGTGGCGTTCTTCAGCCGCGTGCGGATGCCCACGAGCCCGGCGCCGATGTCGAAGATGTCGCTCGCGAAGCCCGACAGCCCGAGGCGCTCGCCCAGCGAGCCCGAGCTCTGGATCGTGCCGTTGGCGCCGAAGAGGCGATCGGTGGTGAACGCGCCGTTCAGGCTGGCGGCGTTCTGCAGGTGCAGCCAGTCGAAGGCGACGATGAGCCGCGCGCCCACCATGGCCACGGGCGACACGTCGTACTGCAGGCGGCGCGTGCGCCCCGTGTAGTCGCCCGCGACGCCGTTCGTGCTGATCTGGTTGTAGAAGAGCACCTCGCCGTCGAGCTTCGCGTGCGCGCGGATCGAGTCCCACTGCACCCCCACGACCTGGTCGACGATGCTCTGGCGGTACCGGAAGCCGGCCGTGGCCTCGCGCTCGGTGTGGAGCTCCGTCGCGAGGGCGGCGACGGCGCGGCCGAGCACTCGCTCGTCGGCCGCGCTGCTCGCCTCGAAGCGCTGCGCGCGCCCCGGCACCTCGGAGAGCCCGAGCCGCTCCTCGTGCTCGGCCGCGCTGCCGCCGCCCGTGAAGATGTCGCGCTGCGCCGACTGGATCGCGCGGGCCGCCTGCCCCTTCAGCACGGGCACGAGCGCCCGGCCTTCGAGGGTGACGCGGAGAGCCACCGAGAACACCGCGAGCCCGTCGCGCGCGACGCGGTCCTTCACCGGGTCCGACGTGTCGGCGCGCGCGAGCGAGTCGAGCGCGGCGATGAGCGGCGCCTCCGCGGCGGCCGCCTGGGTGGTGGCGAGGGTGAGGACGCGCCGCGCCTCGACGAGCTCGGGCGGCACGGGGATCGCGGCGCCGAGCGGGAGATCGCGCGGCCGCGGCTGCCGGGCGAAGGCCTCCGCGAGGCGCGTCTCGACGACGAGCGCGTCGCCGTGCGCGTTCACCGAGAGCGCGTAGCGGGCCCAGAGGACCTTCAGGTTCTTCGCCTCGGGGGTGAGCGTGGCCACCGCGTCGAGCACGCTCGGGTACGTCGCCTGCCGCGGCGCCGCGGCGGCGCGCGCGACCCGCTCGAGGTGCGCGCGGTAGATCTTCACCGTGGGGATCTCGTGCTCGTGGCTCTCGTACGGGGGCTTCGACGCGAGCTCGGACTTCAGGCGATCGCCCACGGTGCCGTCGAGCCCGAGCATCGCCACCCAGCCGCCCACCCCGTCCGACGGGGAGTAGGGGGTGGCGGCGAGCAGCTGCGCGAGCAGCGCGCGCGAGGCCGAGAGGTCGCGCGCGCGGTCGATGACGACCTCGGGCACGGCCTCCTCGTTCGCGAACGCGCGCGTCGCCCGCACGTTGAACGTCGCGGGCGCGCACCCCGCGAGGGCCCACGTCGACCCGAGCGCCGCGAGCGCGGCGACCCACCAGACGAGGCCCCCGCCCGCGCGAGGCGCGCGGCTCACTGCCCGGCGATCACCTTGTCCAGGTTGAACATGCCCGCGCTGATGATCGACGACTCGGAGCCCTGGGCGGCGAGCGCCACGCTGTGGAAGTTCGCCTTCTGGAAGCGCTCGCGGCTCTGCCAGAACGTGGACTTGGTGTCGGCCTTGATGTCGAGGCCGAGCTGCACGTTCTTGGCCGGCACGAGCGCGAGCAGCGGGAACGCCGCGGTGTGCTCGTCATAGAGCTGGGCGTTGATGCGATCGGACTCCTTGTAGAGTGCATCGAACAGGCGGGCCGCCGCCCGCGCGCGATCGCCGCTGGTCGACTCGAGCACGGCCGACTCGTACGACTTGGCGAGATCGCCGTCGACCGAGAAGCGCACGCCGAGCGGGTAGGTCGAGTAGCGCTTGCCGGCCAGCACCTGCGGGAGGAGGCGCTCCGCCTCCTGAATGAGGCGGTAGGCCTTCACCTGCTTGTCGAAGACGCCGGCGAGCGCGTCCATGTCGCGGCTCCACTTCGCGTCCACGTCGCGCCGGGCGGCCTCCTTCGTGGTCTTGCCGCGGGCGTTGTCGATGCGGTCCATCTGCACGGTGGCGAGGAAATCGCGGAGCTGGGCGCGGTACTGCTCCTTCGTGCGCGACGTGAGCACCTCGAGCGCCTTGTCGTCGAGGCGGTAGTCCACCGTGATGGAGGCGTTGGGGCCGTTGAACGCGTCGGGGTTGTCGGAGCCCACCGATTGGAGGGCGAGCCGCGCGAACGCCACCTCGTGGAGCAGCTTCTTGAAGTCGTCGGCGAGGCCGGCGATCTCCTGGTCGAAGGCGGCGAGCCCCTCGGTGCGGAGGCGCACGTGGCCGGGGTCGTCGAGGAGGGCGACCACGCACTTCTCGTCGAGCTGCGCCGCGGTGTGGTGGCCGCCCTTGCCGGCCGCGGGCTGCGCCGGGATGAAGCACTTGGTCTTCACCGCGGCGTCGAGCGCGTTGCCGAAGCTGTCGAGCGTCTCGAGGGCCTTCGCGCCGGCGAGGGAGAGGATGAGCGCGTCGCCCGCGTCGATGAGCAGATCGTCGTCGAGGTGGCTGTCGCTCGCCACGGTCTGCACGAAGAGGTTCGCCTCGCTGCGGAAGTTGTCCGGGTTCTTGACGTCGAGCGTCTGGGCGGCGACGCCCACGCGGGTGAAGCCGTGCTCGGTCTGGAACCAGCCGCCGTGTTTGTTGAGCGAGTCGAAGAGGATGGCGCGCGTGCCCTCGGGCGTCTGGACGACGAACGTGCCCTCCTTCTCGACGACCGCACGGTGGTACACGTTCATCCCGAGCAGCTCGAAGCCGAAATTGCGCGTCGACGTGGTGGAGGCGCGCACGGCGTCGAAGTCGACCCGCACGGCGGGGTCCTTCTGGTCGAGATCGCGGTTGTACATCGCCTGGGCGAGCCGCAGGTCGAGGTGCAGCGCGTGCTCGAGCGCGCGGTCGACCTCCTCCTTGTTGCCCCCGTCGAGGTGCACGCGGATGCGCGACACGCTGATGCGCGCCGACGAGGTCGAGGCGCCCGCGTCCACGCTGAACGTGAGGTACTGGTTGAGCCGCTTCTCCACGGCCTTCTCGACGAGCTTCGCGAGGTCGACGCTGCGGCCGCCGAGGCTCACGGGGCGCAGGCACCGCTCGCGGTCCTCGCAGAGGCCCTTGATGCCGAAGCCGTCGCTGATGCCCGCTCGCACGGAGAGCCCGCGCGCGTTCTCGACGCCCACGTCGATGGCGACCTCGTCGCCGGCGAGGCGCACGAGCTGCACGTCGACCTGGCCGCCGACGACGGTGGACACGCCCGCCGAGGCGACGACGCGGTAGAGCACGCCGCCCGTGGGCTCGGCCACGAGCAGCGGCATGCCGAGGCCCACGTTGGCGCCGAGCTTGCCCTGACCGCGAAGGGCGAAGGACTCGCCCACCTTCATCTTGCGGATCTCCGCGGAGGTGCGCGGGTACACGAAGCCGCGGGTCTCCTTCAGCGCTTTCAGGGGCGCGTTCAAGAGCGAGACGAGGCCCGAGTCGGGCGTGGCGACGATGACGCGCGACGACAGCTCGGTGTTGGCGTCGAAGCCGAGGCTCGTCTGCACGGGGAAGCCCGGCGCCTCGAACGACCACGCGTGGCCCACGCCCGCGCGGATGAGGAAGCCCGACTCCACGTAGTACTCGTCGCCGCCCGTCCGCAGGCGCTCGAGGCGGAGCTTGTTCACCTCCGTGCCGATCTCGGCCTCGCCGAAGCGCGCGCCGAGCCCGGTGACCACCTCGCCGAGCCCCTTCACGCGGGCCGACGCGGGCAGCACCTTGTTCGGCTCGGCGGCCACGCCGAAGACCTGCGGGGGCTCGAAGCGCAGCGCGAAATTGCCGGTAGAGAGCCCGTCGTTGAGCCCGTCGGTGGCGAAGCCGACGGCCACGCGCGTGAGGTCGCCGAGGTCGAGCTTCTTCGCGTCGGCCCAGTACGACTTGAGCTCGGTCACGTGCTCTTCGGCCTCCCCCGCGGTCGCGTCTTCGGGCAGCTCGCTGGAGCAAGCGACGCTCGTGCACAGGGCGAGGGTGAGGACCGGGACGATTCCAAGACGGCGCATGGGCGAGACCTCCGAAGGTCCCACGTTATGCGCACAGCGCGGCCGAACTGCACGGAAATTCCGCCCAGGAGGCGACGACGCACCCGCTCAGGCGTTCAGCCCCGGCCTGGGGCGCCCGGGCGGCTAGGTGAGGCGGCGGGAGAGCCGCAGGATGGCGTCGGGCCGGGCCGCGTCTTCGAAGAGCTGCGGCAGGAACGAGGGCCGCACCGGCAGCTCCTTCGCGAGCCTCGCGAGGCACCCGGCCTGGACGCGCTCGCGCGCCGAGCGCGCCTTCCCCACGCACACGGCGGCGTCCGCCGGCGAGCGGGCGCCGTCGGCCGTCGTCGCCTCGAGCGCGGCCCGCTCTTCGCGCGAGAAGAGCGGCGGCAACACGCAGTTGACCACGATCTTGCCGATGGGCAGGCCGAGCTCGTCACGGAGGGAGCGAGACAGCTCGATGGTCTCCTGGGTGGGCATCTCCTCCGGCAGCGTGACGAGCACGATCGCGCACGTGGCGGGGTCCTGGAAGAGCGCCCACGCCTTCTCGGCCTCGCGCCGGAGCAGGCCGGCGGGCGCGACGTCGAGGATGACCTTGGGCACGCGCAGCATGTCGAGGCCATGGCCGGTCGCCGGGGCGTCGAGGATGACGACGTCGTACTTGTTTCGCCCGTCGGAGAGGGTCTCGGTGGTGTGCCACCAGGCCTTGCCCAACATGGCCCACTCGTGCATGCCGGGCACCGCCGCGAAGAACGCGCGCACGTAGTCGTTGTCGAACAAAAGAGTGTAGAGTGCACGGGAGTTCAGGGTCATCATCCCGTACTCCTCCATGGCCACCTCGGGCTCCATGTTCACGGCCCACACGTTGGGCGCGACCGGCATGACCTCGGTGCCGATGAGATCCGACCCGAGCATGGTCGAGAGGCGCTCCTTCGCGTTGCACATGGCGACGAGCACGCGCTTGCCCTTGTGGGCGAGCGCCAAGGCCTCGGCGGCGGCCACGGTGGTCTTGCCGACGCCGCCCTTGCCAGTGACGATGAGGAAGCGCCGCGTCTCGAGCCCGGACATCCCGCCGGTGATAGCTTCTTTTCCGCTCCGAGGACAGCCGTCACGAGGCCCAGCAGGGCAAGGCTTCAACGCCGCGGGCTTTGCGTGTAGAACCCGCCGCCGTGCCGCCCGAGAATTCCGCCGTCCCCGGGAGCCTGCCAGGCTCGGCTGAGGGGCTCGCGCGCGTTCGGGCGGCGCTCGGCGCGGTCACGCGTCGCGACGTCGCGCTCGCGCTCTGCGGGCTCGCCTTCGGCGCGCAGTCGCTGTTTTACCCCTTCGGGCGCGATCAGGCCACGCACGGCTACATCGGCCGCGAGTGGCTGGCCGGGCGCCTGCCCTTCGTGTCGACGTTCGACATCAAGACCCCGGGCATCTTCCTCGCCCATATGACCGCCTTCTTCTTGTTCGGCGATCACATGTGGGGCATCCGGGTCCTCGATCTCCTCGGCTGCGTGCTCCCCATCGGCGTCCTCGCCGCGTACGCGGTCACGCCGCGCGGCGAGCGCCCGCGCCCGGGGCTCCTCGGCTTCGGCGTGCTCGCGGCCAACCTGCTCACCTTCGGCCCCTTCGACTTCTGGAACACCGCCCAGTGCGAGAGCTTCTGCAGCGTCTTCGCCCTCGCCGCGATGACCTGCGCGATCCGCGCCAGCGCGCCCGCGCCGCTCCGCGCCGGCCTCTGGGTGGGGCTCTTCGCCACGATCGCCGTGCTCTTCAAGCCCCCGTCGGGCTTCTCGGCGCTCGCCGCGTACGGCGTGCTGCTTTGGGCGCTCGCGCGGCAGGTCGACGATCGCCGGGCCGCGGTGCGCCGCGCGCTGCTCGCGACGGCGGGCTGCGCGCTCGGCAGCGCCGCCCCGATCGCGCTGATGCTGGCGTATTTCGGCGTCAAGGGCGCGCTCCCCGCGATGCACGAGGTGCTCGTGGTCATCGCCCGCCAGTATGTCGTCGGCGGGAGCTACGTGAACGGCGTGCTCCAAGGCCTCCAGTCCACCACCTGGGGCATCACCAATTTCAACGCGACGTTCATCGTGGTGGCGAACGCCCTTCCAGTCCTCGCGTACCGCGCCCACGCGCGCGGCGACGGGCACACGGTGCTCCTCTGTGGGGCGGCGGCGGCGGGCCTCGTCGCGGGCGTGCTCACCGTCGTGATCCAGCTGAAATTCTTCACCTACCACTGGGTCGCGATGGTGGGCCTCCTCGTCTTCGCCGTCACGGCGCTGGCGGGGGAGCTTGACGACCGCCTCCGCGCGTCCGGCGGCGCCTCCGGCATGAAGGTGCCGCTCGCGCTCCTCGTGGCCCTCCAGCTCGTCGGCGCCTCCCACGCGTCGCGGGGGCTCTACATCGCCAAGCGCGCGCTCTACCTCGCGCGCACGGGGGATCGCGCGCCGCTCGATCAAATGTGGACGATCCCGAACTTCTACCCGTGGACCGACTCGCGCGCCGTCGGCCTCTGGGTGCGCGAGCACGCGGCGCCCGACGATAGGCTCGTGGTGCGCGGCTTCGAGCCGCAGATCTACTTCGCCGCCAACAAGCGCTACGATGGCCGCTTCTTCTGGAGCACCTTCCTCACCGAGAAGCGCTTCTCCGCGGGCAGGGATCGCCTCTCTCAGGAAGACTTCGCGTGCTTCAAGCAGGCACCCCCCCGGTGGGTCGTCGCGCTCACGTACGAGCACACGGGCGTGAACGCGGCCGAGACCTACGAGAGCCTCGGCTACGTGCGCCGCGAGGAGACCTACCACTTCGCGGTGCTCGAGCGCCCGGAGCAGGTCGCGTTCGGAGCGCGCACCTCGTGGTGAAGGACCGCGCCGGGCGTATCGACGCCGCGCTCATCGCGTTCGCGGCGCTGATCGGCGCCGCCCACCTGTCGTTCCCGCTCGGCCGTGAGCACGCGCTCCCGGGGTACGCGGCCCGCGCCTGGCTCCACGGCGGGGCGACGCCCTACAGCGGCACCCTCTCGTTCGACGGGCCCGGGCTCGTCTGGCTCCACGCCCTGGTCGCCCTGCTCGGCGAGCGCAGCGCGGTGCCGCTCCGCCTCGCCGCGCTCCTCTCCGTGCTCGCCGTCGGCGCCCTGGCGCCGCTGGTGGTCGTGCCGCGCGGCGCTCCCATCGCGCCCGGCGTGCGGGGCCTCTCGGCGTGCGGCGCGAGCCTCTTCGCCCACGGGTACTTCGACTTCTGGACCTCCGGGCGCGGCGGGGTGTTCGTGGCCGCCGCGCTGCTCGGCGCCGCCGTCGCGCTGCTCCGCGATCGCCACGCGCTCCGAGGTCCGCTGGTGGCGGGCGCGCTCGTCGGCGTCGCCCTCACGCTGCGCCCCGCCGCGTTCCCCTTCGTGCCGCTCCTCTTGGGCGTGGCGTTCTCCGGGCCCCCCCTGCGCCGAGCCCGGCGCGTGGGGCTCGTGCTCGTGGGGGGTGGCCTCTCCGTGGGCCTCGCGCTCCTCCCCATCGCCGCCGGCGGTGGTCTCTCCGACGCCTACGATCTCCTCTGGGACGCGCGCTGCCTCTTCCTCGGCGAGCCGCGCTGGGAGACCTTCGGCGCGCTCTTCTTCGCCGCGCGCCTCTGGGCCTCCTACGAGCCGGTCGCGAGCCCGCTCGCGTTCCTGTTCCTCGCCAGCGCCCTCCGCGCCGCCCTCCAGCGCGACGCGGACGCCTTCGGCCGCGCCGTGTTCGTCGCGGGTTTCGCGCTCGCATCCGTGGCGAGCCTCGCCGTCGTGGGCTCGAGCGATCTGTCCGAGCCCGAGCTGCTCGTCGGGCTCGTCGCGCTCGTGGTCGTGTCGGTGGCGCAAGAGCTCGCGCGGACGTTCCCGCGGGCCACCGGGCGCGCGCACGCGCTGTTTCTTGTACAGTGCATCTTTCTCTACGCCATCTCATGCTGGGAGATCTGGACGCCGCCCGCCGTGTACGGTCTCCGCTGGCGAGCGCTCGCGTGGCGCGTGACCGGTCGCGTCGACGAGCGCGCCTACGTCGCCACGTTCAACAAGCGCGCCGTCGGCTTCTACCCCGCCGAAATTGCGGAGGTGGCGGCGTGGCTGCGCGCGAACACGGGCCCGGGCGACCGCGTGCTCGTGCGCGGCTACGAGCCGAGCCTCTACCTGCTCGCGGGGCGCACCTACGGCGGGCGCTTCTTCACGACGAGCCAGCTCGTGTGGGACAACTGCGCCTACAAGCGCGAAGCGTGGCTCGCGCAAGACCGCGAGGACCTCGCCCGCCTTCGCCCGCGCGTCGTCGTCACGGTCCCCGCGCCGCCGGGCGTCGACGCGAAGGAGAGCTTCCTCCCGCTCGGCTACCGAGAGCGCTTCCACACCGAGCACTTCTTCGCGCTCGTGCGCGACTAAGGCGGAGCCCAGTTCCGCCGATCCTGAATCGTCCGAAGGCGACGTGCACACGTAGCGGTCATCGAGCCCGGAAGCCCACGGCTCTCGTGAGAAGCCGAAGGCGGGAGCCGTGGGATTTCGGGCTCGATTCAAGTGAGCACCGGCTTAGCCAAGAACGCGTCACGCGCGCGGTTTCCATGGGGCCCGTGTGCTACGGGTGCGCCATGGCGGACGCGCGCGTGCGGATCGTGCCCCTCGGTGGGCTCGGCGAGGTGGGCATGAACTGCCTGGCGGTGGTCGCCGGCGGTCGCGCGGTGGTGATCGACTGCGGCGTCACCTTCGCCGACGCGCACCTCGGCGTCGACGTGACGCACGCCGACCTCTCGTTCCTCGATCACGTGCAGCTTGCAGGTGTCGTGCTCACCCACGGCCACGAGGACCACATCGGCGCCTTGCCGTACCTCCTCCGTCGCCACGACGTCCCCGTGTTCGGCCCGGCGTACGCCCTCGCGCTCGTGCGCGAGCGCCTGCGTGAGCACGAGGTGCTCGCGCACGCGCGGCTCGTGGAGCGCCGCGTGCGCGAGCCCTACGACGTGGGGCCGCTCCGGGTGGAGCACGTCCGCGTCACCCACTCGATCGCCGACGCCACGGCCCTCGCGCTGCGCACCCCCGCTGGGCTGGTCGTTCACTCCGGCGACTTCAAGTTCGACGAGTCGCCCCCCGACGGCGAGGCCTTCGACGAGGAGCGCCTGCGGGCCCTCGGCGACGAGGGCGTGGCGCTCCTCCTCAGCGACTCGACCAACATCGAGTCCGAGGGCAGCGCGGGGAGCGAGGCCGGCGTGGGGGAGGCCCTGCTCCGCGTCACCCGGGCCACCCCGGGCGCCGTGGTCGTGGGCATGTTCGCCTCCAACGTGCACCGGCTCCGGCTGCTCGGCGAGGTGGCCCGCAAGACGCGCCGCAAGCTCGTGCTCCTCGGCCGCAGCGTGCGCACCCACGCCAAGGTCGCGCACGCCACGGGCTACCTCGCGTGGGAGAGCGACGCCACCTTCCGCGACTCGCGCCTCGCTGAGCTGCCGCGGAGCGCCATCCTCGCCGTCGCCACCGGCACGCAGGCCGAGGAGCAGGCGGCCCTCGCGAAGCTGGCCCGCGGCGAGCACCCGCACCTCAGCCTGGGCCCGGGCGACGCGGTCGTGATGTCGAGCCGGGTCATCCCCGGGCGCGAGCCCGAGGCCTACGCGATGCTGAGCGCGCTCGTGCGCCGCGGCGTCACGCTGCACACCCGCAGCACCGACCGAGGCCTGCACGTGAGCGGCCACGCGCACCGGGATGAGCAGCGCCGCCTGCTCGAGCTCGTGCGGCCGCGGGCCTTCATTCCTGTGCATGGTACACGCGTTCACCTGGAGCGGCACGCCGCGCTCGCGCGCGAGGCCGGTGTGGGCGACGTGACCGTCCTCGAGAACGGCCAGACCGCGTGGCTCGACGCCCACGGGCTGTCGCGCGGCGACGACGTGCCCGCCGGTCGCGTGCCGACCTACGCGAAGCGCGCGATCGCCCCGGGCGTGCTCGACGACCGCCGCGCCCTCGCGAGCTCCGGGCTCGCGTCGTGCGTGCTCTTCGTGGGGCCTCGCGGCGCGCCCTCCGCCGAGCCGCGCGTCACCTTCACCGGCGTCGTGGAGGCCTCCGGCGAGGAGCGCATCTTGCGTGACGCGCGCGAGGAGCTCACCCGCGACGTCGAGGCGCTCGGCCCGCCGCTCACCGACGAGCGGCTCTCGGAGTGCGCCGGCGCGGCCGTGCGGCGCGTGGTCGGCAAGGCGCTCGGCAAGCGCCCGATCACGGTGGTCCACGTCGTGCGCACGCCGTGACTCGCCGTCGGCTCGCGCGGGCCGCGCTTAGCTATCGCGCGGGGCCTCGTTTGGTGCATCATGCAGTCATGCGCTCCCCGCTGCTCGCCCGCGTCGTGCTGCCCGTCGTCGCCACCCTCGCGCTCACCGCGAGCGCCACCTCCGCGCGGGCGGACATCCCGCCCAACAAGCCTGGCTGCAAGTGCAGCGCCCCCGGCGGGTCGACCGGCGGCGCGTGGCCCGCGCTCCTCGGCGTGGCGGCAGGGGCCCTCGTGCTCGGGCTGCGCAAGCGCCGGGGCGAGCGCTAGCGCGGCTCGCTCACTCGGGCGCGGCGTCACCCGGGCTCGCGCCTTTGCCCGGCGTGGCTCCTCGGGGGGCGCCGTGCGGTGCAGAGAAGCCATGAACGCCGAACGCCCTGCAGCGCGTCGACATTGACCCGGTAGCCGACGCCCCGCGCGCGAATGGGGCTGTTCGACGCGCCCCGCACGTGGTGTCGTTCTGCCCATGTCCTCCCGCACGCCTCTCCGCGCGCTCACGCTCGCCTCGACGCTCTCGTTGGTCTCGCTCACCCTGGCCGCGTGCGGCGGCGCCGTGCCCGAGCCGGTCGCGCCCCCGCCCTCGCCCGAGCCGGCGGTCGCGCCGCCGCCCA
>CAZHGG010000037.1:0-16183 GCA_964531755.1 uncultured Polyangiaceae bacterium | reverse complement strand
CCGCGGTCGGGGCGCCCGCGTCATCGGGGACGCCCGCGTCGGCGGCGCGGTCGGCGTCGACGCCCGCCGCGCGCAGGTCGCCGAGGACCGAGCGGCTCGCGCCCCCGTCGCCCGCGTCGCGCCCGCCCTGGCCAGGCGAGGTGGGCGGGAAGGGGTCGAAGGGGTCGACGCGCCGCTCGGGCGGCTTCGCGCCCGGCTTCCGCAGGCCGTCCAAGTTGCCCTCGACGATGTGCCGGGGCAGGTCGAGGACCTTGGGCATGAACTCCGGGTCGACGCCCTTCAAGAGCACGCCCGTGGCGGTCCGCCCCCCGTGGGTGACCATCATGGGGTTGATGATGAACGGCGCCACGCCCTTCACGCCCGGCACTTCCGCGACCTTCTTCATGACCTCCGGGTACTCGCGGAAGTCGACCGAGTACTTCAGCACCAGGACGTGGGCGTTCACGCCGAGCACTTTGTCGCGGAACTGCTTCTGGAACCCGCCGGTGACGCTCATGACGGTCGCGAGCGCGGCGACGCCGATCATGACCCCGAACATCGCGAACGCGGTGCCGACCGAAATGAAGGAGCGCTTCTTCGAAACGAGGTACCGGAGCGCGACGGTGAGGGGGTAGCCCATGAACGCCGGGTGCAGTTACCACGAAACACCTCGGCGTCGCGAGCGCTGCGCCGCCCGCCGCCCGAGGTGAGGTCGCCGCTTGGCGGGCCCGGGCGGCCGAGCGTAGACTGGCGGCATGGCGAGGGACCACGACGGAGACACGATCCACTTCGGCGGGGGACCGGCGCCGGCCTCCTCGCCTGGGGGGATTGATCCGTACCTCGGCACGGTGATCGAGGGGCGCTATCTCGTCGACTCCGTCCTCGGCGAAGGCGGCATGGGGATCGTGTACGCCGGGCGCCACCGCACCTTGGCGAAGCGCGTGGCCATCAAAGTGCTCAAGCGCGAGCTCGCCGATGATCGTGACATGCTCGAGCGCTTCTTCAACGAAGCGCGGGCCGCGTCGTCCATCGGCTCGCCGCACATCGCCGACGTGGCCGACTTCGGCATGCTCCCGGACGGCGCGGCGTACTTCGTGATGGAGTACCTCGACGGCGTGAGCCTCGGCGGGTTGCTCGACCAGCTCCGCATGATCCCCACGCCGCGGCTCCTGAAGATCGCCCGCCAGATGGCCGTCGGCCTCTCCGCCGCGCACGCGGCCGGCATCGTCCACCGCGATCTCAAGCCCGACAACGTGATGCTGGTGTCGCGGGGCATCGAGAACGATTTCGTCAAGATACTTGACTTTGGCATCGCCAAGGTCACCCACGCCGCCACGCGCCTCACCCGCACCGGGAGCGTCTTCGGCACGCCCCACTACATGTCGCCCGAGCAGGCCGCGGGGCTCTCCGTCGACAGCCGCGGCGATCTCTACGCGCTCGGCATCATCCTCTACGAAATGGCGTGCGGGCGGGTGCCGTTCGACTCCGACAACTACATGGGCATCCTCACGCAGCACATGTACAAGGCGCCGCCGGCCCCGCGAACGCTCGTCGTGCCGCCGAACTCGGTGTCGCCAGGCCTCGAGGCCATCATCCTGAAGTGCCTCACCAAGAAGCCGGAGGGGCGCTACGCCACGGCCGACGAGCTCGTCGCCGACATCGACATCTTGCTCGCCGGGCAGACGCCGAAGGCGGTGGGCGAGCTCATGGCGCGCTCGGGCAACTTCAACGCGCCCGCCGACTACTTCCACGCTGCGCCATCGAGCACCGCCCTGCCGCAGGCCCGCAGCGACCGGCGCCTCGGGGTCGTGATCGGTGTGGGGGCCGGCGCCGTGCTCGCGTCCGCCGCGATCGTCGCGTTCGCGCTGCGCGACGGCGGGGCGGGCGCCCAGCCCCACATTCGCCCCCTCGGGTCCACGACCGCGACCCTGG
Source organism: uncultured Polyangiaceae bacterium (assembly GCA_964531755.1). GTDB lineage: Bacteria > Myxococcota_A > Polyangia > Polyangiales > Polyangiaceae > JAAFHV01. The sequence continues at coordinate 14,272 of CAZHGG010000037.1, read as the reverse complement.
CCCCGGCCCCGGTCGCGGTCACCCCGGTCGTCGCCGCCGCCTCAAAGCGGGTCGTGCTCGTCGCGATCGAGCCCGCGGACGCGCAGGTGGCGCTCCCTTCGGGGACCCTGGTGAACGTCGAGGGCGGCTTCGCGCGGGTCTCCCTCGCCCCGACCGAGAGCGTGACCCTCACGGTGTCGCGCGAGGGCCGCGTGGCGCAGCAGCTCTTGCTCGGGCCCACCTCGGGGGACGCGGTGCGGGTGAAGCTCGAGGCCGAGCCCAAGGGGGTCCCCGGGGCGGGGGCCCCCGTGAAGCCGGGTCCCCGCGTCACGCCCACGCCCTCGGCGAGCGCCCCACCGGCGCCGCCCGCGCCCGCGCCGCCGCACCCGCCGGCGAAGGTGCGCCCCGCGTGGTGCGCGGACATGAAGGCGGCCGATCCGACCCTCGCGGCGTTCCCCGAGTGCCGGTAGCCCTTCGCCCGCGGCCGCTCAGCGCCGGTACGGCAGCTCGTAGTCGTCGGCGAAGGTGCCCTGCGTGGGCTCGGGCTCGGGCTCGCTCACGCTCCGAGGGCGGTGCCGCACGTCGTCCATCGCGGTCGACACCGCGCGCCACGCGTCGAGGGTCTCGGCGGCCGTGCGGTAGCGGTTCTCTCGATCGCGCGCCATCAGCTTGCCGAGGAAGCGCTCGATCGCCTGCGGCCACTCCTCGCCCGTCGTGGAGGTGAGGCTGGGCGGGTCGCGATCGAGCTTCAGGGCCACCAGCGTGAGGGCGTTCGTGCCCTCGAACGGGAGCCGCCCGGTGAGGCCGCGAAAGGCGACCGCCCCGAGCGCGTAGAGGTCGGCGCGCTCGTCGACGCGCGCCGAGCCTCGCACCTGCTCGGGCGCCATGTAGGCGAAGCTGCCCAGGGTGGCGTCGAACGCGGTGAGAGACGGCTCGTTCCGATCGGCCGCCTGGCGCAGCTTCGAGACGCCGAAATCGAGGATGCGCGTGCGCTCTTCGCGCGCGCCGGCGGCCAGCTCGTCGTGCGTGAGCTTCCGCTTCTCCACGAAGAGGTTGGCCGGCTTGATGTCCCGGTGGATGACGTGGGCGTCGTGCGCCGCGATGAGGCCCTGCAGCGCGTCATCGACGATGGGGACCACCTCCGAGAACGCGAGGTACTGCTCGCGGCGGAGCCGCTCGTCGAGCCCCTCCCCCACGAGGCGCTCGAACGCGATCCAGAGCCGGCCGTCGCGCTCCTTCCCGGAGCCGAGCACCGCCGCCACGTACTCGGAGTGGATGCTGCGGGCGATCTCCGCCTCGCGGTTGAAGCGGGCGACGAGGTCGGGGTCCTTGGCCGCCCGGTCGTGGAGCACCTTGATGGCGACCTTCTCGCCGCGGCGCCCCTCGCCCGCGTACACCTCGCCCATGCCGCCCTGTCCCAAGAGCCGGCGAATGCGGAACTTACCGCCGAGGATGGTCCCCGACGGGATCCTGGAGTCCGCCACCATGTGCGAAAAACGTAGCACAGGGCGCCGACGATTTCGTTTGAAAGCGGAATGGACGCCGAAGCCTGGCGGTATGCCGTAGAGTGGTCACGTTCCTTCCCGTCGGGTTGGACGGGGGCGGAGGCGGCGCGAGCGCTCGCGCCTCGACGGAACGCGATCACATCACGCGAGGGGTAGAATGCGCACGGAGAAAGACGTCGAGGCGTACCTGACCAAGATGAACCGGCGGTTCTCGCCGCTGGAGGATGGCACCTACGTGCTCCGCGCGACCAGCGAGTCCGCCCCGCCCATCGCCATGCACGTGGACCCGCCGCTCGTGGTCACGCGGGTGAACGTGGGCAAGGCCCCCGTGGAGGGGGGCGCCGAGTTCTTCCGCCGGCTGCTTTCGCTGAACGCGAGCACGCTCGTCCACACGAGCTTCGGGCTGGAGGAGGACAACGTCGTGCTCACGAGCGCGCTCGAGCTCCAGAACCTCGACTACAACGAGCTCGAGGCGCTGCTCGACGAGATCGACGTCACGCTGGCCCAGCAGGTGCCCGCGCTCGCCGAGCTCTCCCGAGCGCCGAGCTGAGCCCCGCGCCGCCGACCCGCGGCGGCGAACCCCCTTCACGTGGGGAGCGCGTCGGGCGCTCCCGCAACGGCAACTCCTTCGAGCCCGCGAGATCCATCCATGGGAATTTTCAGCCGCCTGGCGCAGCTCATCAAGTCGAACCTCAACGACCTCATCAGCAAGTCCGAAGACCCGGAGAAGATGCTGAACCAGATCGTGCTGGACATGAACAACCAGCTCGTGGAGGCCAAGAAGCAGGTGGCGGCCTCCATCGCGGACGAGAAGCGGCTGGCCAAGCAGCACGAGCAGGAGGCCGCCAACGCCGCCGAGTGGGAGCGCCGCGCGATGATGGCGCTCCGCGCGGGCAACGAGGAGCTGGCGAAGGAGGCGCTCTCTCGCAAGAAGGAGCACGACGAGCTCGCCCAGACCTTCAACGACCAGTGGTCGAAGCAGAAGGCCTCGGTCGATCAGCTCAAGCGGGCCCTCCGCATGCTGAACGACAAGATCGAGGAGGCGAAGCGCAAGAAGAATGTGCTCGTCGCGCGGAAGAAGCGCGCGGAGGCGCAGAAGTCGATCCAAGAGACCATGCACGGCCTCAAGGACCAGAGCGCGTTCGAGACCTTCGACCGCATGTCGGCGAAGATCGACCAGCTCGAGGCCGAGGCCGAGGCCGGCGCCGAGCTGCAAGAGGAGTACTCGGGCGACGTGCTGGCCTCCCGGTTCCAGTCGCTCGAGCGGGACGCGGGCGCGGAGGACGAGCTCGCCGCCCTCAAGCGCAAGATGGGCCTCGCGCCGGCCGAGGCGCCGAAGGCCCCCGAGGTCGGGGTGCAGGCGCGCGTCCAGGCGCCCGCCGCGCCTCCCTCGGCCTCGAAGGAGGAGGACGAGCTCGCGGCGGCTCTCGAGGAGATGGAGGCCGAGGCGACCGGGCAGCAGCGGAAGGCCCGCTAGCGGCGCGCGCGCTCGGTTGGAGGTCTGACACGCGCCGCGCCCGGCGGACCGGACGGCGCGTGTCACCCGCGTGAGGGCGGCGCGCGCGGTGTCGCCGAAGGCGCTTACAAAACGGCCCGCGCTCTTGCATGATGGCGGCCCCCTTGAGCGCCCCCTTGAGCCCACCCCCGCCCAGCGCAACGAAACCCGCCGGAGGCTCGGCGCCCACGGCGTTCCATGTCGAGGCGCCCGACGCGCTCTTGGAGCGCCTCCGCTCCACCCCGGTCGGTCTCTCCGGAGAGGAGGCGGCCGCCCGTCTCACCACAGCGGGTCCGAACGAGCTGCCGTCGCCGCCGCCGCCGAGCGCGCTGAAGCAGTTCTTCGGACAGTTCGCCAACCCCATCGTGGGCACGCTGCTCGTCGCAGGCGTGGTGGCGGTCGTGAACGGCGCTGGGAACGCGCAGGAGGGCTTCCTCGCGCGCTGGGGCGACGCGATCTCGATCGTGCTCATCGTCGTCCTGAACGCGGTGCTCGGGTACGTGCAAGAGCGCCGCGCCGGCGCCGCCCTCGACGCCCTCCAGAAGATGCTGTCGCCCTCTGCGCGCGTGCTCCGCGACGAGCAGCCGACGCTCGTCCCCGCGCGTGAGGTCGTGCCCGGCGACATCCTCGAGGTCGAGCCGGGCGACGCGATCGCCGCAGACGCGCGCATCCTCCAGGCGATCGATCTCTCGGTCGACGAGGCGGCGCTCACGGGCGAGTCGGTGCCGGCCACGAAGGACGCGCTCGCGGAGCTCCCGAGCGACGCGCCGCTCGGCGACCAGGCCACGATGCTCTTCGTCGGCACGCTCGTGGTGCGCGGGAAGGGGCGCGCGCTCGTCGTGGCCACCGGACCGAACACGGAGCTCGGCAAGGTCTCGACGCTGATGAGCGCGCCGCGCGAGAGCACGACGCCGCTCGAGGAGCGCCTCGAGCACTTCGGCAAGCGCATCTTGTGGGCGTGCCTGGTCCTGTCGGCGCTGATCTTCGGTTGGGGGCTCTACCTCGGCAAGGAGACGTGGCAGCAGATCCTGCTCGGGGCTGTGAGCCTCGCGGTCGCGGCCATCCCGGAGGGGCTCCCCGCGATCACGACCATCACCCTCGCGCTCGGCATGCAGCGCATGGCCAAGCGCGGCGCGATCGTGCGCAAGCTCGCGGCCGTCGAGACCCTCGGCAGCGCGACGGTCATTTGCACGGACAAGACGGGCACGCTCACGCAGAACGAGATGACCGTCCGCGAGGTGTTCTGCGGCGGCCGGAGCTACGACGTCACCGGCACGGGCTACGAGCCCGTGGGCGACCTCATGAACGTCGACGGCTCCCACGCCGACACCGACTACGCCCCCCTCCGTCACCTGCTCGCGAGCGTCGCCCTGGCGAACTCTGCGCGCCTCGAGGTGGGCGAGGGGGGGCGCCACCGCGTCGTCGGGGACCCCACCGAGGGCGCGCTGCTGACGCTGTCGGCGAAGGGCGGGCAAGCGAAAGAGTCGGTTCTGCCGAGCCACCGCATCCTCAAGGAGCTGCCTTTCGACAGCGATCGAAAGCGCATGACGGTGCTCACGCTCGACGCGAAGGGCCGCGAGATCGTGCACACCAAGGGCAGCACCGACGTGCTCCTGCCCCTCTGCCACGCGCACGAGACGGCCGAGGGCATCGTCGACCTGACCGACGAGCAGCGCGCGGTGATCCAGGCGGAGGCCGATCGCATGAGCGGGGAGGCCCTGCGCGTGCTCGCGGTCGCCCGGCGCGAGCTCGCCCGGCACGTCCACGACGACGCGAGCCACGACCACGGCGACCTCGAGCAGCGCCTCTGCTTCTTGGGGCTCGTCGCGATGATCGATCCCCCCCGCGTCGGGGTGAAGGAGGCGGTCCGGGCGTGCGCGGACGCCGGCGTGCGCGCCGTGATGATCACCGGCGACCACAAGCTCACGGCGGTGGCGATCGCGCGCGAGCTCGGCCTGTGGGAGGAGGGCGCCATCGCGCTCACGGGCACCGAGCTGGCGGCCCTCTCCGACGACGCGCTGGCGGCGCGCATCGACGCGACCCGCGTGTTCGCGCGCGTCACGGCGGAGCAGAAGCTCCGGATCGTCCGGGCCTTCAAGGCCCGCGGCCACGTGGTCGCGATGACGGGCGACGGCGTGAACGACGCGCCCGCGCTGCGCGAAGCGCACATCGGCGTGGCCATGGGCAAGGACGGCACCGACGTCGCGCGCGGCGCGGCGGACATGGTGCTCGCCGACGACAATTTCGCCACGATCGTCGAGGCCGTGCGCGAGGGCCGGGCCATCTGGCGGAACATCCAGAAGTTCATCTTCTTCCTGCTGTCGTCCAACGCGGGCCTCGTGGTCACCGTCTTCGTGGCGGCGTTCCTGCCTGGGCTCCCCCCGCTCCGGCCCATCATGATCCTCTGGATCAACCTCGTGACCAACGGGCTGCCCGCGCTCGCGCTCGGCGTGGACCCGCCCGACGACTCGCAGATGCTCGAGCCCCCGCGCGAGGTGTCGGCGGGCCTGCTCGGCAAGCGCGAGTACTTTGGCATCGCCTTCGTGGGCGTCGTGATGGGCGGTCTGGGCGTGGCCTGCTACCTCTACCCGTGGCAGCTCGAGCCCGGCGTCCCGGAGCCAGAGCGTGTGCTCTACGGGCGGGCGCTCGCGTTCTCGCTCCTCGCCCTGTCCCCGCTGTTCCACGCGTTCAGCTGCCGCTCGGCGACCCGCTCGATCTTCAAGCTGCGACCCGGCTTCTCGGCGCCGCTGCTCCTCGCGGTGGCCCTCAGCGCCGCGATTCACCTCGTCGCCGTGCTCGTCCCGAGCCTGCGCGTGGTCTTCCAGACCTACAGCTTGACGGGCGCCCACTGGCTCGTGCTCGTCGGGCTGTCGGTCCTCATCGTCCCCGTGATCGAGGGCACGAAGGCGCTCCAGCGCGTGGCGCTCGTGGGGAAGAGCCTCGGGCCCATGTCGCGCCGCGCGTGACGCCCGACGCGGCGAGGCGGGGCGGGGCGAGGCGAGGCGGGGCGAGGCGGGGCGAGGCGGGGTCGGTGGTGGCCGGTCGCGAAACGCTCGCCCGCGGGCGTCCTTTGACTATCCTCCGGGCGATGACTCCTCCAGTGACCGCGCGGTCGCGCCCGCCTGCGCCGCCGACTCCTTGCCCCATGGTCCGCTGGGCTGCGCTCACCACGTTCACGTGGGGCGTAGTCGCCTGCGGCGCGCCCCAGACGCCCAGCCCGTCCGCGCCTGGTCCCGCGCAGACCGACTCCATCGCCGCGGCGGCGGCCGCGCAGGGCGGGCTCCCCTCGCTCGGGGACGGGGCCGGCGCGTCGGGCTACGAGTCGGCGCTCGTGGGTCCGCTCACCGCCGAGGTCCTCGACGAGGCGACTCCCGTGAAGCTCGACGGCCTCTTGAAGGAGTGGCAAGGGCGCAGCGCGACCGAGCGCCTCCGCGGCGCGACCGACGGCCGCGCGTTCGCGGTGGCGCTCCAATACGATGGCGCGAAGCTGTACGTCGCGGGCGAAATCACCGACCCGAACTATGTGCGTACTGCACGCTTCGCCGACGCCGAGGACCGCGTCTCGCTCGCGCTCGCGTTCCCCTCGGCCGGCGGGCGCTACAAGGTCTACGAGCTCTCCATCTTCCCAGGGAAGGCGGGCGAGACCGCCGGCAGCGTGCGCTACGCCGCGGGTCCGCTGAAGGGCCGCCCCGTCCCGGCCGCGAAGGTCGTGGAGGCCCCGCAGGAGCGCGGGCTCACGTTCGAGGCGGTGGTGCCCTGGGCGACGTTCGCCGAGGCGTCGACCGTGCGCGTGGGCCTCCGGGCGGCGCTGCGCTACCACGACGGCGACGGCGCCCGAGAGCTCGGCGTGCTCTCGACCGGCCCCGGCGGAGAGTCGGCCCCGACGGAGCTGCCGGCCCTGCCGACCGCCGCCGAGCGCGCCGTCGTGGAGGGGCTCCTCGAGCCGAACGGGCTCTCGAAGGCGGTGCCCAAGATCGACCTCATCGTCGACGTGACGGGCGACGCCATGAAGGAGCGCGTGAGCGTGTTCGACCGGTTCATCACGGTGTGCGGGCCGGGCTACCGCGGCGGCAAGCAGTTCTTCTACCGCCAGCTCGCCGGCGAGGTGACGCGCCTCGAGGCCCGCGACCTCGGCGGCCGCGGGAAGGACGCGCTCCTCGTCCGCAGCCGGCTCGCCCAGGGCGGTGCGGAGCGCGAGGCCTTCGAGGTGTGGGCCTTCCCGCACGACGAGCCGGAGACCCTCTTCGCGCACGAGGTGGCGGTCGCCCGCGGGGCCAACAAACTCGCGAACGCGCTACGTATTTCGCGCTCGGAGATCGAGGTGTCGGTGGAGCCCGCCGTCGGATGGGGCCCCGAGAGCTACCGCGAACCGGCCCTCGGCGGGGGCGTACTGCCGCTCCTCCTGCCCTGGGGCGCTGTCCAGTCGCGCCTGTTTCGCTACGACGGGCAGCGCTTCCAGAAGGCGTCCGAGGTCCCGCAGGAGGTCGCGAAGGCCGCGCCCACGGTGGCCCCGCCGCCCGTGCCGCGCGATTTGCCCACGCCGCCCGTCGCGCAGGCCGCCGATCTCGGCCGCCGCGTGTTCGAGCAGTATCTCGCCGACCAGCGCGTCCCCGCGGGCGTGCGCCCCAAGGTCGACCTCCAGGTTCAAGCGCACGGCGACCCGCGGCCGGAGCGCGTGGCGCTGGTGGGTCGCGACCTCGTCGTGCTCGGGCCCGGGTACAAGGGGGGCACGCAGTACGCGTTCGCGCGGCTGTCGGACTTTGCGGCCCCCGAGGACATCGGCGAGGTCACAGCGCGCGATCTCACCGGCGACGGGCTCGCCGAGCTCCTCGTGCGCGGCAAGGTGAAGCCCGCCCCCGGCGTCGAGAGCGACGTGCTCATGGTGTACTCGGCGGCCGGGGATCGGATCGTGCGCTTGCTCAGCGTGGAGACGGGGCGGGAGTCGGGCGGTGCGCGCGCGCAGGGCCTCGTGCAGCTCGTGCCGGGCAAGACGCGGGGCTTCGACGTCGACGTCCGCCCGGGGGTCGTGCGCGGGTGCACCGAGCGGACGTGCACCTTCGCGGAGAGCGAGCCCACGCCTCAGATCGTGCCCGTGCTGCTCCCCTGGGGGAAGACGCGCCACGTGCGGCTCGTGTGGAACGGCGCCGCGTTCACCATCCAGTGAGCGTCGCCCGCCCGCCGCCGGGGATCTCCTTGCGTCATCCGCTCGGATTCATGTTAAAAACGGCGAACCGTGGAAAACACCATCGTCGCCAAGGGACGCCTAGAGGTCCGAGGCGGGACGCTCTCGGTCAAGCGGGGCGCCGGCAACAAGTCGAAGCTCGAGATCGGCCCCGAGATCACCGTGATCGGGCGCAACGAGGCGTGCGATCTCGTGCTCGACGACAAGCGCGTGAGCGCGGTCCACGTGGAGCTCATCGCGACCGAGCGCGGGGTGCGCGTGCGCGACCTCGGCTCTCGCAACGGCACCTTCCTCGGCGACACGCGCATCGGCGAGGTGTACCTCCTGAAGCCCACGGTCTTCTCGGTGGGCGAGTCCGTGCTCGAGTTCACGCCGACCACCCCCGAGACCGTCGAGATCCCCGAGGTGGCGGCCTTCGGCCCGCTCGTCGGGTCGAGCGCGGGCATGCGCGCGGTCTTCGAGCGCTGCCGCAAGGCCGCCCCGACCGAGCTCACGGTGCTCATCCTCGGCGAGACCGGCTGCGGCAAGGAGCTCGTCGCGCAGGCGATCCACCAGGCCTCGATGCGGGCGCACAAGCCCTTCGTGGTGGTCGACTGCGGCTCGATCCCGCCCTCCCTCGCCGAGAGCGCGCTCTTCGGGCACGAGCGCGGCAGCTTCACGGGCGCGGTCGACAAGCGCATCTCGCCCTTCGTCGAGGCGGACGGCGGCACCATCTTCCTCGACGAGCTCGGGGAGCTCCCGGTCGACGTGCAGCCGAAGCTCCTCCGGGCCCTCGCGGAGCAGCGCATCAAGAGCGTCGGGTCGAACAACTACAAGCCGGTCAACGTGCGCGTCATCGCGGCGACCCGCCGGGACCTGGTGCGCGAGGTGAACGCGGGCACCTTCCGCAGCGACCTCTACTTCCGCGTCGCGCAGCTGCGCGTCGAGCTGCCGCCGCTCCGTGAGCGCCTCGAGGACATCCCCGCGCTCGTGCGCAAGATGATGATCGACATCGGGGACAAGGACGCCTACGCGCGCATCACGAGCGACTCCCTCGAGCGGCTCATGCGCCACGACTGGCCCGGCAACGTCCGCGAGCTGCGCAACGTCATCTCGGTGGCGCTCGCCTTTGGCAAGGAGGGGCCCCTCGACCTCGCGCAGCACCTCGCCCCGCTGGTGGCCTCGAGCGACTCGACACCCACCCGCGGGCGCACGTTTCAGGACGCGAAGCGCGACGTGCTCGCGCGGTTCGAGCGCGAGTACTTCACCGCGCTGTACGCGGAGTGCAGCGGCAACGTGAGCGAGATCGGGCGGCGCTCCGCCATGGAGCGCGCGCACGTCCGCGGCTACCTGCGGCGCCACGGGATCGGGGATCCGAAGGCCGGGGGCTGACCGCCGCCGCCGCGCGCGGGCGCGGCCCGGCGTGGGCCGGATCTCCCGGCGCGACCCGGGCTAGAAAAGCCGCTACGCTTCGGTCGCCATGGTGGCGAAGCTGAGCCCTGTACCGCGCGCGCCGCGCCTGCCGTCTCTCGCGAAGTACGAGCTCCTCGGGGAGCTCGGGCACGGCGGCATGGCGACGGTGTACCGCGCGCACGACCCGCGCCTCGGCCGGGACGTCGCGGTGAAGCTGCTCCACGCCCACCTCCGCGAGTCCGCCGAGGTGGCGGCGCGGTTCGCCACCGAGGCCCGCGCGGTCGCGAAGCTCCGTCACCCCAACATCGTCGAGGTCTTCGACGTGTCCGGCGACGACGACGGCGAACAGTTCCTCGTCGTCGAGCTCGTGCGCGGGCCGAGCATGCGGCGGCTGCTCGCCGAGCACGGGGCGCTCCCTCCGGAGGTCGGGTGCGCCATCGTCCTCGACGTGCTCAACGCGCTCGCCAGCGCCCACGACGCGGGGGTGGTGCATCGCGACGTGAAGCCGGAGAACGTCCTCATCGAGCACCGCGCCGCGCGCGACGACCTGGAGGGGGCCGCCTCGGCGGAGCTGCCAGGTCACCGGGTGCGCGTAAAGCTTACGGATTTCGGCATCGCGAAGCTGCTCGACGTGCAGGGCGTGACCTCCACGGGCCAGGTGCTCGGGAGCCCCGCGCACATGGCCCCCGAGCAGATCGACGGCTCCGACGTCGACGAGCGCGCCGACGTCTTTGGCGCAGGTGTGTTGCTCTACGAGTGCCTCGTGGGGCACCTGCCCTTCGAGGGGCAGAACCCCGCGCAAGTGCTGCGGCGCGTGCTCGATGGCCTCTACGCGACGGCCGAGGCCGAGCGCCCAGTCGTCGGCAAGGCGCTGTCGGCGATCTGCGATCGCGCGCTGGCCCGATCGCCCGACGATCGGTACCCGACCGTGCGGGCCATGCGCGACGCGCTGGTGGCGGAGCTCGCGCGCCTCGACTTCGGCGAGCCGCGGGTCGAGCTCGAGGCGTGGCTCGACGACCCCGAGGGCTACGAGGTCCGGCACGCGGCCAAGATGGTCGAGCGCCTGTGCGCGCTCGGCGCGGAAGGCCGCCGCCGCGGCGACGTGCTCGCGGCCACCGCCGACTACAACCGCGCCCTCGCCTTCGCGCCGCACGACGGGCAGCTGCTCCGCGTGGTCACCGGGCTGCAGCGCCGCAGCAAGCGCCTCGCGTTCGCGCGGAGGCTCGCGCCGATGCTCCTCGTGGCCGTGTGCGTGGGCGCGACCGCGTTCGGCGCGACCCGCCGTCTCCGGCGACACCCGCCCCCGCAGCCGATCACGGTCGTCGCGCCGCTCTCGGTGGCGCCGCCCTCGGCGAGCGCGCCCCCGCCCTCGCCGCCGGCCACCGAGCTCGTCGCGCCCTCCGCGCCCGCGCCGCGCACGCCGGCCCGCCCTACGGTGGTCGCGTCACGGCCGCCGCCACCGAAGACCCGCGCCATCACGTTCGCGCGACTGCTCCCGGTCGCGGGCGTCCTCGTCGCCGTCGACGGGAGCCCCGCGGGCCCCGCCTCCACCGACCGCGTGCTGACGGTCGACGAAAAGGCGCACGAGCTCACGTTCTCGTGCGCCCAAGACATGTGCCTCCCGGAGCGGCGCTTCCTCGCCGCCGGCGAGGCGCCCGAGCGGCTCGTGGTCTCGCTGAAGATCCGCGACGCGCGCCTCACGGTGAACGGCGATCCGAGGCGCACCTACGGCATCGTGAGCCGGCCCGGCCTCACGTTCCGCGCCGGCTCGGTCGTGTCGGTCGCGATGAGCACCGGCGCGGCCCCGTTCCGCGTCATCGAGCTCGAGACCCAGCGCGTGACGCCGGTCTACCTGAAGAGCGGGCAGCTCGTGACGGCGAATTTCGGCCCCGAGTGAGCGCGCGAGCCGTCGGCGAGCGGCGTGCTCATGCCAAACGAAGCGCGGCATGCACACAGTCGCTCGAAACTGTGCGAACCTGCCGGGGTCTTGCGCGACGATCGGAAGCGTGCAACCAGGGGCCGGACCGTGCTCGCGGCGCTCGCCGTGGGCGCGGCGCTGTGCGTGGCCACTCCCGCGCGGGCCGATGTGCAGTCGGACATCGAGAAGGGCCGCGCGGCGTACGTGGCGAAGAACTACGCGGAGGCCGAGCCGCACTTCCGGCGCGCGCTCGACCCAGCGGAGACCTCGCGGGATCCCTCGCAGACCTCGGTGTCCCGCATGTTCCTCGGGGCGATCGCGGTCGCGCGCGGCCGCCGCGAGGAGGCGAGCAAGCTCTTTGAAACACTGCTCCTCGACGACCAGCTCTACGAGCCGGATCCGCTGAGCTTCCCGACCGACGTCATCAACCTGTTCATCGACACGCGCGCGCAGCTCCGTGAGCGCCTGAACGCCGCGGCGGCGGAGCGCGCGAGGCTCGAGGCCGCGCAGCGTCAGCGCGAAGAGGCGGCGCGAAAGAGCAAGGACGAGTGGCTGCGCAAGGTGCAGCTGCTCGCGGCCGAGGAGAAGGTCACGGTGCAGAGCTCGCGGCTCACCGCGATGCTGCCGTTTGGGGTGGGGCAGCTGCAGAACGGCCAGCGCGCGCTCGGGTACACGCTGCTCGCCGTCGAGGGCGCGCTCGTGGCGGGCACCGCGCTCACGCTCCCGTTCTACGTGTCGGCGCAGTCGTCCGCGGCCGACGACTACGCGCGCGGCGACCCCGAGCGCCGCGCGCAGGCCTACAAAGATCGCGCCGCCAGCATCCGCGCGGTGAACCTCGCCCTGGCCGGCGGGTTCGCGGCGGTCGCGCTGGCCGGGGTGGTGCAGGCGCAGCTCGCGTTCGTGCCGGAGCGGGTCGAGCTGCGCAAGCGGGCGCTGCCGCCCGAGCCCGACGGCGCCCCCGCCAGCGCGAAGGCCGGCAAGGCACCGCAGGCCTTCGTGTCCCCGCTCGTCGCGCCCGTCGAGGGCGGCGGCGTCGCGGGCCTGACGGGGCGCTTCTAGCCGCGCGCTCCGCCTAGATCGCCCGGCGCACGAAGATGTCCTCGAGCGTCTCGCGGTGCGCGACGACGCTCTCGACGCGCGCGTTTCCCTGCAGCGCGGCCTCGAGGACCACGCGCACGCGCTCGTCGCCCTCGGCGTGGAGCGCCCACGAGCGCCCGAGCGAGCGCGGCTCGAAGCCGCTCGCGCGCAGCGCCTCGAGGAGCGCGTCGCTCGCGTCGCCGAGGGTGATCTCCTTGAGCCCGCCGTCCTCGCCGAGCAGCTCGCGCATGGTGCCCGCGACGACGACCTCGCCCTTCTTGAGGATGCTCACACGGTCGCAGAGCATCTCGACGTCGCTCAGGATGTGGCTCGAGAAGAGCACCGTGCGCCCGCCCCGCTGCTCGTCGAGGATGAGGTCGCGGACCTCCTTTCGGCCGACGGGGTCGAGGCCGCTCATCGGCTCGTCGAGGATGAGCATCTCGGGGTCGTGGACGAGCGCGGCCGCGAGCCCGACCCGCTGGAGCATGCCCTTCGAGAGCGCCCGCACCGCGCGGTCGATCGCGTAGAGCACCCCCACGCGATCGAGCACCTCGGGGACGCGCTTCTGCAGCGTGCGGCCGGGCACGTCGTTCAAGCGACCGGCCAGGGTCACGAACTCGCGAGGGGTCAAGTACGGGTAAACATAGGGGTTCTCGGGGAGGAAGCCGACCCGGCCCATCGCCTCGCTCGAGGGGACGGGGAGCCCGAGCAGCGAGGCGCTCCCGCCCGTGGGGGAGATGAGGCCGGTCAGCATCTTGATGGTGGTGGTCTTGCCCGCGCCGTTGGGCCCCAAGAAGCCGAAGATCTCGCCCCTCCGCACCTCGAAGGACACCTCCTTCACGGCGTGCACCTTCTTGCCGGAGAACGGCTTCTTGAAGGTCTTCGACAGCTTGCTCACGGAGAGCACGACTTCGGAGGGGGCGGGCTCGGGCATCGCGCCCCAGCATACGAGAGGTTGGCCGCCGAAGCACCCGGCGCGACTTCACGCGACTTGACCGTCCGCGTCCCACTCGCCCAGGTCCGGTGCTATGGGTCGGGGGCATGGGCCGCGGGCGGATTCTGATAGTCGACGACGAGGCGAACGCGCGCGCCGCGCTGAGCGAGATCCTCCACGACGAGGGGTACACGACGGAGACCGCGGCGGACGGCTTCAAGGCGCTCGGCAAGCTCGAGGAGTTCCAGCCCGACGTCATCTTGACCGACCTGAAGATGCCCGGCCTCGACGGCCTCGCCTTCATGGAGAAGGCCCGCGCGGCGTCGCCGCTCACGGTGTTCGTCGTCATGACGGCGTTCGGCACGATCTCCAGCGCGGTGCAGGCCATCAAGCTCGGCGCGGAGAACTACCTCGCCAAGCCGCTCGACTTCGAGGCGCTCTCCGCGGTGGTCGAGCGCGCCATGGAGAAGGCCCGGCTGCTCGAGGAGACCTCGCGCCTGCGCGATCGCCTGCGCGAGCGCAACGCCTTCGGCCACATCATCTCCGCGGATCCGAAGATGCAGGCCGTCCTCGCGCTCGTCGCGCAGGTGGGCCCGAGCCGCGCGAGCGTGCTCGTCACAGGCGAGAGCGGCACCGGCAAGGAGCTCATCGCGGAGGCCGTGTGCATGGCGTCCCCTCGGGCGGACAAGCCCTTCGTGCGGTTGCACTGCGCCGCGCTCTCCGAGTCACTCCTCGAGAGCGAGCTGTTCGGTCACGAGCGCGGCGCCTTCACGGGCGCCTTCGCGCGGCG
>CAZHGG010000036.1:4131-16198 GCA_964531755.1 uncultured Polyangiaceae bacterium | reverse complement strand
GACGGGCGGCGGCGCGGCGTCGGGCGCGCTCGCGTCCGGCGGTGGCGGCTCGGGGAGCCGCGCGTCGGGGACGGTCAGCGGCGGGGTCGCGTCAGGCGTCGACGCCGTCTTGGCCGACTCCTCCTGGCTCCCGCAGGCGAACGCCGCCGCGACGAGGCCCGATGCTGCGATCGCGAAGAGGAGGCGTCGTCTCATGCTCCGAGCGTAGAGCAGAGCGCGCACAAACGCCAGCGGGCGATCCGTGGAGGATCGCCCGCGACGTGGGGGAGGCGCGCCCCGGAGGCGCGCGAGGCTCAGAAGATGTTCTCGCCGATGGTGGCCGGGAGCACGGCGTCCCACCAAGGCGTGACCTGCGTGTTGCAGTTCGTCGGGTCGGAGTGGCCGTCCTTCTCGGCGCACTCCTTGATGGGACCGTTCATGTACGGCATCGTCAGGTCGTGGAAGCCCGGCTTGGCCGCGTCGCTCCAGCGGTCCGGGCGGATGGCGCCCCAGGAGTTCTTCACGCGGAAGAACTCGATCTGGGCCTCGGGGGCGAGCGCCGACGCGAGGAGGCTCTGGTCGGTGACGGGCGTGCCGGCCGCGAGGATCTTCCCGTCGGCGAGCTTGACCTGGTAGTCGTCCAGCACGGTCATGTGGCCGCCTTGCCGACCCGGGCCGCGACGGTTCAGCTCGTCCAGGGAGAACTTCGCGTCCGAGGTGAGCGCGTTGAAGTCGACCTTCCAGGAGATGATGACCGGGACGCCCGCGTGGAGCGACTCCTGCACCGCGATCTGGAACTTGCGGCGAGCGTTCGCGCTCGAGGGGTAGTTCTCCTCGTGGAAGGCGTTCGGGCCGCTGCGGGACCACGACGAGCCGCTGCCGATCGCGTCCTGCAGCTTGACCTTGCGCTCGCGCTTCGTGGTGAAGTCGTAGAGGCGGACCTCGAAGTCGCGGGCGCGGACGACAGAGTTGCCCGGGCTGCGGCGCGTGTAGCTGCGGTCGAGGGTCTTGCTGACGCTGGCGCCGAAGACGTTGTTCAGCTTGGTGATGGTCTCGGGCGAGAGCTTCCAGGCCTTGTCGAGCTCGGCGCGCACCTTCGCGCGGTCGCGGCGCACCGCCGGGTCGGACAGCGGCCCGTTCTTGAGAGAGGCGTTGATGGTGTCGAGCGCCGTGGACTGGCGGTTCGACATCTCGGCCTCGGCCTCCTCGGGGATGAAGTCCTTCTCGAGCATGAGGCCGTAGCGGTCGATGAGGCCCGCCGCCGTGCCGTAGCTGCCGCCGGTGGAGATCTCGGTCGACGACCGGCCGTTGGCGAGCTGCTCGAACCAGTGCCAGTAGGTCCAGTACGACTCCGACACGTTGGCCTCGCTGCCGGTGGAGCGCTTGTTCAGCGCCTCCGTCCAGGACGCGACCGCGTAGATCCAGCAGTTGCCGATCGACTGGCGCTTCACCTTCGTGTGGTCGACTTGGGTGATGTCGTCAGTCGAGACGCCCTCTTCCTCGCCCTCGCCCTCGGTGGTGACCGCGGCCGAGCAGCCCACGGAGGAGCCGAGCGCCATGAGGGCGACGAGGGGGAGCCAACGCGACTTCGACATCCAATCCGAGAGGGCCATGCTGATTCTCCTTGAGCGGCCCCGCCTGTGGGCTGCTGTCCGCCATGTTGCGAAAGGTGTGCCGCTGTCCTACAGCGAGAAATGCCAGGGTTTTTGGCCCATCCCGCCCGCAGAGCCAGGGTCCATGGCTATGGCATGATCCATGAGCGCGATCCAGCCGGTCAACCGGAATTTCGACGCTCGCGCGCGGTCGCGCGGTCGCCTGTCCACGTGAGGTACAAGACCTCATGCGCATCGTCTGCATCGGCGGGGGCCCCGGCGGCCTCTACCTCGCCATCCTGCTGAAGAAGGCCGATCCCACCCACGACATCACCGTCCTCGAGCGCAACGCGCGCGGCGAGACCTTCGGCTGGGGCGTCGTGTTCTCCGACGAGACCCTGGGCTACCTCGAGGAGAACGATCCCGAGTCGCACGAGGACATCCGCCGCACGTTCGCCCACTGGGACGCCATCGACCTGCACTTCTCGTGGGCGCCTGGGTCGCGCACGCGGTCGGTGGGCCACGGGTTCTCCGGCATCTCCCGCCGCGAGCTGCTCGAGATCCTGGGCCGCCGCGCCGAGGCGCTCGGCGTGGTGGTCGAATACGGGCGCGACGTCGTCGACATCGAGGCGCTCCGCCGGTCGTGCGATCTCCTCGTCGCGGCGGACGGCCTCAACAGCCGCACGCGCGCGCTCTACGAAGGCACCTTCCGCCCCACGCTCGAGCGGCGCAAGGCGCGGTACATCTGGCTCGGCACGAAGCAGAAGTTCGAGGCGTTCACGTTCCTCTTCGCCGAGCTGCCCTCCGACCCGCGCTGCCTCTTCCAGGTGCACGCGTACCGCTTCGACGCGGACACGAGCACGTTCATCGTCGAGACCGACGAGGAGTCGTTCGCGCGCGCGGGCCTCGCCGACCTCGACGAGGCCGCCCAGCTCGCGTTCCTCGAGGGCCTCTTCGCCGAGCACCTCGGCGGCCACAAGCTCGAGTCGAACCGCTCCTCGTGGCTCACCTTCCAGACCCTGCGCTGTCAGGCGTGGAGCCACGAGAACGTCGTCCTCCTCGGCGACGCGTGCCACACCGCGCACTTCAGCATCGGCTCGGGCACGAAGCTCGCGATGGAAGACTCGATCGCGCTCGCGCAGGCCCTCGCGGACGTCCGCTCGCCGGGCGAGCTCCCGCGGGCCCTCGCCGCGTACGACGCCGCCCGCCGGCTCACGGTCGAGAAGACCCAGGCCGCGGCGGAGGACAGCCTGCGTTTCTTCGAGCACACCCGGCGCTACCTCCACTTCGACCCGCTCGCGTTCACCTTCCGGCTGCTCACCCGGAGCAAGAAGATCGGGTACGACAACCTCGCCCTGCGCGACCCCGGCTTCGTCGACGAGGTCACGCGCGACTTCGACGCGCGGGCGGGCGTGGCCGCGCCCCCGGAGGCGCCGGCCGTGCCCCCCATGTTCACGCCGTTCGCCCTCCGGGGCATGCGCCTCGTGAACCGCGTCGTGGTGTCGCCCATGTGCATGTACTCTGCACAAGAGGGACTGCTCACCGACTTCCACTTCGTGCACTACGGGAGCCGCGCGATCGGCGGGGCGGGCCTCGTCATGAGCGAGATGACGTGCGTGTCGGCCGACGCGCGCATCACCCCTGGGTGCGCCGGTCTCTACACCGACGCCCACGAGGCCGCGTGGGCCCGCGTGGTCGCGTTCGTCCACAAGGAGAGCCCCGCGAAGATCGGGCTCCAGCTCGGGCACGCGGGGCGAAAGGGCGCCACCAAGCTCATGTGGGAGGGCATGGACGAGCCGCTCGACCCCGCGGCCGCGTGGCCGCTCGTGTCGGCGTCGCCCCTCCCGTATTTTCCCCACAGCCAGACCCCGAGGGAGATGGACGCCGCCGACATGGCGCGTGTGCTCGGCGACTTCGTGGCCGCGGCCGAGCGCGGCGCGCGCGCGGGCTTCGACCTCCTCGAGCTCCACATGGGCCACGGCTACCTCCTCGCGAGCTTCCTCTCGCCGCTCACGAACACGCGCACCGACGCGTACGGCGGCGGCGTGGAGGACCGCCTGCGCTTCCCGCTCGAGGTGTTCGCGGCGGTGCGGGCGGTGTGGCCGGCGGAGCGCCCCATGAGCGTGCGCTTCTCCGCGACCGACTGGGCCGCCGGCGGCAACGAGGGCGCGGACGCGGTCGCCATCGCGCGGGCGCTCGGCGCTGCCGGCTGCGACGTGGTCGACGTCTCCACGGGCCAGACCGTGCCCGGTGGCCGGCCCGCGTTTTACGGTCGCATGTTCCAGGCGCCCTTCGCCGACGAGGTGCGCAACGAGGCGCGCATGCCCGCCATCACGGTGGGGAACATCTCCACGGCCGACCAGGCCAACACCCTCCTCGCCGGCGGGCGCGCCGACCTCGTCGCCATCGGGCGCGGGCACCTCCGCGACCCGTACTTCACGCTGCACGCGGCGCTCGAGGCGGGCTACGACGGGCAGTTCCTCCCGAACGCGTACGGCGTGGTGCGCGCCATGGGCCGCCCGGGGTAGCCGCGAGCCCTGGGACCGTCTTGACGGGGCGCCCCGGCGGCGGTCCTCTGTGCGCATGAAGCCCGTGACGACGCGCATGACGACCCAAATGGCGAACCCTCTCCGTTGTCCCATTTTCGCTGGCGCGCTCTTGTGCCTCCTCGCGCTGCCCCTGTTGAGCGGCTGCAAGCGGCTCAGGCGTGGCGCCGACGGCGACAACCCGGTCGAGCCGAGCGGCGCCGGCGCGAGCCCGGAGGGCCCACAGGGGCCGGGGAAGGGGGCGAAGGCGACGGCCGGCTGCGCCGCGCCGGAGAGCCCCGTCACCTCGGAGGTGACCATCCCGCGTGGCTGCAGCGTCACGGTGAAGGATCTCCTCATCGTCGAGGGCGGCGGCGTGCTGAAGATCGAGGCGGGTGCCAGGCTCGCGTTCGCGCCGAACGCTGGCATCCAGGTGCGAGACGCGAAGCTCGTGATCGCGGGCACCGAGAAGGAGCCCGCGGTGCTGACCTCGGCGAACCGCACCCAGGCGGCGGGCGACTGGGCCGGGGTGCTCCTCGACGAGGGCGTGATGGCCGGCAGCGCGATCACCAACGCGCGCGTGGAGTACGCCGGGCAGGACGCGCACGGCTCGCACGGCGCGATCACCATGAACGGCCAGCGCTCCGGCAAGCGCCTCGCGATCACCGGCACGACGTTCCAGAACAACGACCGCTCGGCGGTGTGGGCCGACAGCGACAAGGGGCTGTTCGCCAAGTTCGAGCGCAACGTGTTCAAGGCCAACAAGCTCTCGGTCTCGCTGCCCGCGGCCGTGCTCGGCTCGGTCGGGCCCGGGAACGTGTTCGGGGATCCGCTCGAGACCCACGGGGAGGTGTCGGAGAGCACCACCTGGGGCGCGTTTGGCGCCCCCGTGATCGTGCGCGAACACCTCTTGGTCCGCACCGAGGGTGGCTCAGCGCCCACGTTGACCATCGCGCCCGGTTCGGTCCTCAAGTTCGCCGGCGGCACGTACCTCTCCGTCGGCGAGGGCAACGGCGGCGGCCTCGTGGCGCCGAGGGTGACCTTCACCACCGCGAACGCCACGCCCCACGCCGGCGACTGGGCGGGCCTGTTCCTCTACAAGCGCAGCACGAACGTCAACCTGGAGGGCGGGACCATCGAGTACGCCGGTGCCGACGTGCACGGGTCGCACGGCGCTATCACCCTGCACGAGGGCACCGCCAAGGACCTGCGCGGCGTGAAGCTCACCGGCCTCCAGGTCAAGAGCGCGCTCCACGCGGCGCTGTACACGCCCGACCACGACTGCGGCGAGTTCGCCAAGCAGATCGTCGCGACCGGGGCGCCTGTCTGCTCCAAGGAGTAGCCGGACGCGGGCACCTCGGCCTGCTCGCGTCGCCGTGACCGGCTACCGCTTGGGCGTCCAGGCCCAGCACATCTGGACCTCGATCGGCGCCGCGCCGGAGTCGTCGGTGACGGTGCACTGCACGACCAGCTCGCCCCTCTCGGTCGAGCGAATGAGCGCGCGCTCGGCGCCGCCGAGGGTCGCCACGGCGCGCATGCCCCCCTTCGAGCGGCGCTTGAAGTCGACGCGGAGCCACTTGATGACCGGCACCCGGTCGTCGGGGACGTTCATGCCGACCACGAGGCCCGTGGCGGTCTCGGCGAGGAGCGTCATCGCCGCGGCGTGCACCCCGCCGATGTGGTTCTGCACGGCGGCGCGGTTCTTCACGGCGATGCTCGCGCGCTCCGGCGTGAGCTCCTCGACCCGCAGGCCGGCGGTGCCCACGAACTTCACGACCCGCCCGATCGCCAGCGAGCGCGCCCGCGTGCGGAGGGGCGCGGGCACGCGCTCGAGCAGGGCGAGCGAGCGGCCGAGGCGGTTCGAGAACGGCGCCTCGGCGCTCATCGGATCACCACCTTGTCGCCGGGGCCGCGGCCGAAGGTCTCGGGCATGTACATCTCCTCCGCGCGGGGCGGCGGCACCACGAACTCGCCGGGCGTCGTGGCGCGTGCAACATACACGTACTCGTGCACGCCCTCCCAGAGGAGCGACGTGAACGCCTCGACGCGCTCGTCGCGCAGGTTCTCGTGCTCGTACCAGCGCGACCACCACGCGCGCCGTCCGCCCTCGCCGTCACCTGGATCGTCCGGGATGGTGCCGGTCATGGCGAGCGCCGCGTTCATCGCCTCGAACCCCGCGGGCAGCGGGTCCACCAGCGCCACGTGGTAGCGCCGGGCGACGTTCACCATCGACACGCGCACGCGCACCTTCGCGCCGGCGCGCACCTGCCACACGCCGCTCGCGTCGAGGGACACGTCCTTCGGGTCTTCCGCGCCCTCGTACCGCCGCGTGACCACGAACCCGCGATCGATGGGCGGTGGCCGCAGGTCGGCGGGCGCGTACGACATGCCCACCCGGTAGTAGAGCCGGCCGGGGCCGTCCTTCCCCACGACGAAGCGCTGCGGCTTGTCGCCGCCCCTCGCGAGGAAGCTCATCGGCACGTCGGCCCGATCGCGCTCGGTGGTCCGGCCCTTGAAGGCGTGCTCGGCGACCAGCGCGTCGCCGAGCCAGGCCCGCGCCACGAAGTCGGGGGTCACCTTCTCGTAGGTGTTGAAGTAGCGATCGAGGGCGAGGAGCACGAACGCGTTGTCGTTCGTGCTGCCCCAGTGGCCGCGCTTGCGGTGCGCGAGCAGGCCCGTCACGATCTTGGGGATCACCGTGTTCTTGTCGTCGACGCGGATGAGCGCCTCGAGCAGCACGCCGTCGTCGCGCCGGTCGGAGTGGAGCAGCACGTGCGCGCCGTCGGAGTACGACGAGGTGAAGTGCGCCGCGCCCGCCGTCTCGGTGACGCGGTTGGCGAGGAACGCGAGGATCGCGGGCACGTCGGCCTTCGTGCTCGCGTCGCCGTGCAGCGTGGGGAGGAGCCACCCGAGCGCCTCCATCGACAGGTGCTCGGGCCCCTTCGCCTCGGTGAGGAGGGCGTGGGCGCGCTTCGGATCGGCGTCGCCGCCGAGCTCGCGCACGAAGAGCGCGTACGCGATGAGCGACCGCCGGGACTCGACGCTGTACCAGCGGGGGATGTGCTGCTCGATGGCCCGCAGGTAGTTGAAGGCGCTCCGCTTCATGTCGCCGTCGACCTTGAAGCCCTTCTTCTCGGCTCGCACGAGCGCGTGGGCCACGTGCAGCGTCACGAAGGGGTTCGGCTCGCGCGAGCGCCAGAAGCCCCACCCGCCGGAGTACTGCTGCCGCGCCTTGAGCTCCGCGAGGTCGATGGCCATCGACGAGAGCACGCGGTCGGGCGTCGGCATGCCCTTCGCGCGGAACGCCGTGAGCACGTCGCGAAGCGCCGCGATCGCGAGCACCCGGGAGGCCCGCTGCTCGGCGCAGTCGTAAGGGTAGTTGACCAAGTAGAGCACGGCGTCGGTGAGGGCCTGGAGGGCGGTCGACGAGGTCGACACCTCGAGGCCGCCGAAGTCGGGCACCACGCCGCCGGGCATGCTCACGGTCTGCGAGACCGCGCCCTCGTCGACCACGCCGTAGGTCGCGAAGGCCTCGGTGGTCGCGGGCGTCCACACGGGGAGGTCCACCTCGCTCGCGTCCGCCTTGTCGCCGCTCGAGGTGGCGATCTGGAAGCGCGCGCGGCCAGGGCGCGCGGCGCGCGCCGGCCGGCGCACCTCGACGCGGTCGGTCGCGGGCACCGTGACGCGTCGGCCGCGCGGATCGGTGAGCTGCGCGTTGGTGGCGCGCGCGGCGAGCGAGACCGCGAGGGGGCGATCGGTCTGGTTCTGCAGCACGATGGGCAGCTCGAACACGTCGCCGAAGTTCAAGAACCGCGGCGGCGACGGCCGCACCATGAGCGGGAGGCGCGCGGTCACGGTGCCCTCGCCCTTGCCGAAGTCGTGCTCGCCGTTCACGGCCACCGCCATGATGCGGTAGCGCGTGAGGCTGTCGGCGACCTTGAAGGTCACCTCGGCGTGGCCGCGGGCGTCGGCGGCGACGCTCGGCAGGAACGCGACCAGCGCGCTGAAGTCCTTGCGCACGGCGATTGGGGTCTTCGCGTCCTCCTCGCGGCCCATGATCGCGACCTCGGCGAGCGTGATGGGCTCGCGCTTCTCCTTCGCGGACACGAGCCTCGCCTGGGGCTTCTGGATCCTCGCCGACATGCTCGGCGCCGGCGCGGCCATGCCCGCCTTCATCGCGCCACCGAAGGCCCTGCCCGGGGCCAGGTCGTCGGCCTCGGTCTGGCGCAGGTTGCCTGGCTCGGCGACGCGCACGGCGGTGCGCAGCTCCCGGTCGCGGGTGCCCGCGCTGCGCTGCGGGTAGAACGCGGCCAGCGGGTCGGGCAGGGTGTAGCCCGCGAGGGCGAGCACCGACTCGTCGACCACCGCGATGGCCGCCCGCGCCTCGGGGAGCGGCTGCCCGCGGTCGTTCTGGAAGGTGAGGTCGGCCGTGACCTTGGCCCCGGGCTCGACGTGCTCCTGGCGCGCCTTGACCGTCACCGTGATGGCGCGATCGACCGGCGGGATCGAGAGCTGCGCGCCGCCGCTGCCGAACGCGGGTCGCCGCGGGAGGGAAGGATCGGCCTGGTTGCGCTCGTTCTCGCGCACGGCGCTGCCGACCACGTGGACGGCCACGGTCGCGCCCGGCGCCCAGCCGTCCTCGATCTTCACGGTCAGCCGCTCGGTCGGCCGCTCGAGCCGGAGGCGCCGCTCGTGCACCACGCCCGAGCGCTCGACGGTGAAGAGCGCCTCGGCCGGCGCCACCGGCGACATCACGAGGAGCTCGGCCGTGTCGCCCACGCGGTACTCCTTGCGGTCGGGCACGACCGTCACCGCCTCCGAGCGCAGATCGCGGTCGGCCTCCACGCCGCCGTACACGTACACGGACGCCTCGGTCTGGCTCTTGCGGCCCCACTCGTCGGTCACGGTGGCGCGCACGCGGTAGACGCCTGGCCGCTTGGTCGCGAGCTCGCAGGGGAGGGGCTCGGTGGTGGAGTCGAGGTCGCAGGCCGCTTGGTCAACCTCCTTGTCTACCCACTCGCCCCGCTGGAGCTCCGCGTCGAGCCGCGCGCTGTCGACGCGCACCTTGCGCCCGGCCACGGCCTTGCCGTCGAGGTCGGTCACGAGGAGGCGCGCCGACACGGCCTCGCCTTCGCGCAGGGTGGTCTTCGAGAGCTTCAGCCCGACGTAGACGCTCGCCGGGTGCACCAACATCGAGCCGTGGGCCGCCCACTCTTGGCGGTTCACGTCGGTGACGTTGGCCGTGAGCGAGAGGTGCCGCGGGAACGCGGGCTCCACGCCGTCGAAGTCGACGCGCACCCGGTGCGTGCCGTCGGGTCCCGTGGTGCCGCTGAGCGACTCCTGCGAGGGGGCCTGGCTGCCGCGGTACGCCCGGCCTCGCTGGTGCCACGACCACCAGAAGTCGGACACGTGGCCGAACAGGTAGTCCGAGCGGTGGGGCGGCGTGAACTGCGCCTCCGAGCTCGAGACGTGCCACTGGGTCGCCGCGTTCGGCAGCCCGCCACCCGCGAAGTACTTCGCCGACACCGTGGCGATCGCGTGTTTGCCCACCGAGTGCGGCCCCTCGCCCGTGGTCATCGACACCTCGAACTCCGGGCGCCGAAACTCCTCGATCATGAAGCTGTGCGAGCGCGAGCTGCCGCCGCACTCGAGCCTGACGTGGCCGTCCCCGAGGTTGCCGTTGTCGGGGATCTTGAAGGCGAGATCGAAGCCGTAGGAGGGGTCGAGCGTGGCCTGGCCCTTCGCGATCTCGTTGCCGCGGCCGTCGTGCGCGATGAACTTCACCGGTTGGCGGGCGAGCTCGGTGGGGAGCGTCACGTCGCCGCGCTTGCCGAAGTCGACGGCGCGGAGCCACCCCTTCAGGTGCACCTCCTCGCCCGGCTTGTAGAGCTTGCGGTCGTCGAACGTGAACCACGTGACGCGCTCGGGGGGCGTGTAGGTCGAGTAGTAGGGGGTCTCGCCGCCGCCGAGGAAGGCCGCGTCCGCCCCGCGCCGCGCGACGAGCAGGCGCACCGAGTCGGCGCGGAAGTGGGCCAGGCCGTCCGCGCCGGTCTTCACCGGCGGGTGCGCGTCGACGTGCACGTCGGCGCCGGCGACGGGCGCGCCCGTGGCGAGGTCGGTCACCCACGCGAGCCCGGCGCCGGGCTCGTGCACCGTGGTGACGCCGAGCTTGGTGACCTGCACCCACTGGCGCGACCACAGGTGGGCCTCGGGGCGCCGGGGCTGCGCGATCGGCTCGACGATCGCGAGCACGTTGCCGACGCCGCCAGCGAGCGCCGGCGAGAGGTCGATGCGCGTCTCCACGAGCTCGTCGGGCGCGCTCCGCGGCGTGACCACCCGCGTGAGCACGTGTTTGCCCGGTGGGGTCGTGCGCTTGTTGTGCCAGTCCCACTCGCGGCGGAAGGTCTGGTACGCGACGTAGTCCTCGGGCTTCACCGAGTAGAGGCTCACGCGGAGCGCCTTGTGGTTCACCGAGAAGGCGAGCACCTCGGGCGCGCCGCCCGGGTCCTGCACGCGCATCTCGGTGTCCTCCTCGAAGAAGGCGGGCGAGGCGCGGCCCGTGTGCTGCTCGGCGGTGGCGTCCTGCGCGAGCGACTGCCCGAAGACGTCCCGGAGGCCCGCCTTCACCGTGACGCGGTAGGTGGTCTTGCCCTTCTTTCGCCCCGAAATCGTGATCGAGCGCCAGCCGGCGCTCACCTTCGCGTGGGGCAGGGGAGGGTCGATGACCACGTTCGCGGGCTCGAACGAGTCGAGGGCCAGGCGGTTCGAGAACGTGAGCGAGAACGTCGCGTTCGGATCGCACGGCTCCTTCTTCACCGAGCAGCTCGAGGTCTGGAGCTGGAGCGGCCCGTAGGTGGAGAACCCGTGGCGGTAGTCGGCGGCCGAGCCCCGAGGCCCCTCGGCGGAGGGGGTGCCCTTCTTCGCGATGAGCTCGTAGCCCGTCGCGAGGGGTAGCGCGCGCTCTGCCTTGAACGCGAAGGCGCGCCCCTTCTCGGCCCGCTCGAGCCGCAGCGCGAGGCCCTTCTCCTTGGCGATCTCCTCCTCGCTCGCGAGGCGGAGCTTCACGCTCCCCGTGCTCGCGTCCCCCCGGAGCTCGAGGAACGGCAGGACGCGCGCGGGCTCCACCGCCTGGTCGAACTCGACGTACATGAGGGGGTCGGCCTCGACCTGGTTGCCGCTCGGCTCCATCCCGAGGACGCGCGGCGGAGGCGTGCGGAACGTGAACCGCTCGGCCTTCTCGAGCGCGCCGCCGGCGAGCGACCGCGTGCCGGCGGGGATGTCGACCGTGTATTCGGTCGCCATCGGGAAGCGCGCGTCGGGCTGGAAGACCACGGTCTGCGTGCCGAGCCAGCGCCACTCGCCCGGCGGCTGCGGGCTGAGGTGCACCGGCGAAGGGAGCTTGGCGAGCTCGGCGTGCGACGTGAGGGGCACCATCGCCTGCGAGAACGTGACCGCGAGGTGGGGCGCGATCGGCACGTCGCCCTTGGGCAGCGCGCGCTCCACGGTGAGCGGCCCGCGCGCGACCTCGGCCGGGGGCGGCCCGGGGGGCGGCGGGAAGGGCTCCTGGACCGTCTTGCCGGTGACCGGCGGCGGCAGCGACTTCGCGCGCAGGGCGAACGGCACCACGTCCTCGGGCTCGGTCTTGATGGGGGCGAGCCGCGCGAGCAGCTTCGCCGTGTCCTTCTCGTCGAGCGGGGTAGTCGCCGCGACGCGCGCGGCCTTGTCGGGGGTGTCGGCGTCCACCTGGCTCAGCCGGAAGCCGAGCCCGCTCTTCGAGAGTCGCCAGACGATCTTCTCTTCCTCGGGCGCCTTGGCGACCTCGGGGCCGGGCGGCGTGACCGGCGGCTTCTGCCCGGGGCAGCCGAGAGCCAAGAGCGCGATGAAGACGCCAAGGAGCCAGACGGAGCGCGACATGAAGGACCTCGCGCGTGAGTCTCTCGGCTTTGCGCCCGGGTGGATAGCCAAAAAGCC
>CAZHGG010000036.1:0-4031 GCA_964531755.1 uncultured Polyangiaceae bacterium | reverse complement strand
GCCATGTCCATCGACGAGCTCCCCGTCGTGCCCGGCGGAAACGTCCTCGGTCACGTCCACCTGTTCCAGGACTCCAGGCTGCGCTTCCTCCGCGCGGTGGGCGAGACGGGCCCGCTGTCGAGGCTGCGCTTCCTGCACCGGTGGGTCGTGATGGCGAGCTCGCCCGAGACCGCGCACGCCGTGCTCGTCGAGCACGCCAAGTCGTTCGAGAAGTCGCCGGGGATCCGGGTGCTCCTGCACGAGCTCGCGGGAGACGGCCTGTTCACGAGCGAAGGGGAGCTGTGGAAGAAGCAGCGTCGCTTGATGTCGCCGCTCTTCCACGCGCAGCCGCTGGCCGGCTACGCGCCCACGATGAGCGAGGTCGCGCGCCGCGCGCTCGCCGAGGTGGGCGAGGGCGAGCGGATCGACCTGTCGCGCCTCACGACGCGCATCGCGATGGGCGTCGTGGCCGCCACGCTCTTCGGCGCCGAGAGCGCGCAGGACGCCGACGACATCGGCCACGCGCTCACGGTGGCGCTCAAGTGGGTCGACGATCAGATGGCCTCGACCTACCTCACGGTGCAGATCACGCTCATCGAGCTGCTCGAGAAGCTCCAGCCCGTGGTGCCGGCGCCGCTCGCCCCCGTGCAGGCGAAGATCGAGGAGGCCCTGCGCGATCCGATCCTGCTCCCGGGCCGGCGCGATCCCGAGCTCGTCGCGGCGGTGCAGCGCCTCGACAGCTACATCCAGGCGCTCATCGACGATCGCCGCGCGAGCGCTGATCGACGACAGGCGCGGGTCGATCTCCTCACGAAGCTGCTCCTCGCGCGCGATGTCGAGGGCGGCCGCACCGAGGGCATGAGCGACAAGCAGGTGCGCGACGAGGCGAACACGCTCTTCGTCGCCGGTCACGAGACCACCGCGAACGCGCTGGCGTGGTCGTTCTCGCTGCTCGGGCAGCACCCCGAGGCCCTGGCGCGCGCCCAGGCCGAGGCCGACGCCTTCGGCCCCGAAGGGCCCACCACCTACGAGCCCGAGCGGCTCGCGTACACGACGCGCGTGTTCCGCGAGGCGCTGCGTCTCTACCCGCCGGTGGTGCTCCTGCCTCGCCGGAGCCTCGAGCCCGTGACGATCGCCGGCGTCACCCTGCCGGAGCGCACGCTCGTCTTCGTGAACCCCTACGGCCTCCACTTGTCGCCGGACGTGTGGCCCGACCCGGAGCGCTTCGACCCCGATCGCTTTCTGCCCGAGCGCGAGGCCTCGCGCCACAAGTCGGCGTGGCTGCCGTTCGGCGTGGGCCCGCGCGTGTGTATCGGTAATCATTTCGCGATGATGGAGGGGCCACTCGTGCTCGCCACGCTGCTCCGGCGCGCGCGCTTCGAGCTGCCCACCCACCCCATCGAGGCCGACGCGTTCGCCACGCTGCGCCCCAAGGGCGGCGTGCCCGCGGTCGTGCGTCACCGCGAGGCGTGAGCCACCGTCTGCCGAGCGTCCGCGCGGGGCCCCGCTTGACGCGGGGCGAGAGTGCGCGGACGCTCGCTCGATGAAGAGCGCGAGCGGGGCGGGCGGAGCGGGTCCAGGCGGGGCGAACGGCGCGGACGGGGCGTCGCGTGGCGACGCGCGCGTGCCCGCGACGTGCATGCTCTGCGAGGCGACGTGCGGCATCCTGCTCACCGTGGGGTTGGGCCCGCCGGAGGACCGCGGAGGGCGCCGGGTGCTGCGGGTCGACGGCGATCGCGAGGACGCGTTCAGCCGCGGGTACCTCTGCCCGAAGGCCGCGGCGATCGACGACGTACGCACGGACCCCGACCGCGTCGTGCGCCCGCTGCGCAAGACCCGCTCCGGCGAGCACGCGCCCATCGCGTGGGACGAGGCGCTGGAGGAGGCCTCGAGCCGCATCGCGGACGTGCTCGATCGCTTCGGGCCGCACGCGCTCGCCACCTACACGGGCAACCCGATCGCGCACTCGTACGCGGGCCTGCTCGGCTCGGTCCTCTTCTCGCAGCAGGTCGGGGCGCGCTCCCGCTTCTCGGCGACCAGCGCCGACCAGCTCCCGCAGATGCTCGCGGCCTACGAGGTGCTCGGCCACCAGCTGCTCATGCCGGTGCCCGACCTCGACCGCACCCGCCACCTCCTGGTGCTCGGAGCGAACCCCCTCGCGTCGAACGGCTCGATCATGACCGCGCCCGGCATGAAGCGCCGGCTCGCCGAGCTCCGCGCGCGCGGAGGCAAGGTCGTCGTCGTCGATCCGCGGCGCACCGAGACCGCCGAGGTGGCCGACGAGCACCACTTCCTGCGCCCCGGCACCGACGCGCTCCTGCTGCTCGCGATGCTCGACGCCATCTTCGAGGCGAAGCTCGCGCGACCCGAGCGCCTGGGCGTGCCGGTCGCCGGTCTCGACGAGCTGCGCGCCGCGGCGCGGGGCTTCTCCGCCGAGCAGGTCGCGGCCGAGGTCGGCATCGAGGCCGACACGATCCGGCGCCTCGCGGTCGAGCACGCCAAGGCCGACGGCGCGGCCTGCTACGCGCGCCTCGGGGCGTGCACGCAGGAGTTCGGCGCCGTGACGTCCTGGCTCGCGCTCGCGCTCGACGTCGTCACTGGCAACCTCGACCGGCCGGGCGGGAAGATGTTCGCGCGGCCCGCGGTCGACGTCGTGCGCCTCGGCAGCGCGCTCGGCCTCCGAGGCAGCTTCGCGCGGTTTCGAACGCGCGTGCGGGGCCTGCCCGAGTTCGCCGGCGAGCTGCCCGTGGCGGCGCTCGCCGAGGAGATCACGACGCCCGGCGAGGGGAAGATCCGCGCGCTCGTGACGATGGCGGGCAACCCCGTGCTGAGCGCGCCCAACGGCGCAGGGCTCGCGCGCGCGCTGCCCGAGCTCGACTTCATGGTGTCGGTCGACGTGTACCGCAACGAGACCACGCGCCACGCCGACCTCATCTTGCCGGCCACGTTCGGGCTCGAGCGCGACCACTACGACCTGGTCTTCTACGCGCTCTCGGTGCGGAACTTCGCGCGCTACGCGCCGGCGGTGTTCCCGCCGCGCGGCGAGGCCCGCGACGACTTCGACATCCTCTCCGACCTCGCGCTGCGCGTGGTGTCGCGGCGGCGCGGGCTCGCGCCGTTGAGGGCGCGCCTCGCCGTCACGGCGGCCCGCGCGCTCGGGCCCAAGCGGGTGCTCGACGGCCTCCTCCGCGCCGGGCCCCGGCGCCTCTCGCTCCGCGCGCTGGAGGAGGCCCCCCACGGCCTCGATCTGGGGCCCCTCACGCCCCGCCTGCCGGAGCTCCTGGGCCGCCGCGAGGTGCGCGTCGCGCCGGCCTTGTTCCTCGGCGACGTCGAGCGCCTGCGGGCCTCCGCGGCGCGCGCCGCGACGCGCGCCCCAGGGGAGCTCGTGCTCATCGGCCGACGGACGCTCCGGAGCAACAACTCCTGGCTCCACAACGTCGAGCGGCTCACGAAGGGGCGCAAGGGCGCCGACGACTGCGCGCTCCTCATGCACCCGGATGACGCGGCGGCGCGGGGCCTCGCGACGGGCGACCTCGCCGCGCTGCGCTCGCGCACGGGTGAGGTGCGCGTGCCCGTCTTCGTGAGCGACGAGATCGGCCGCGGCGTCGTGAGCCTGCCCCACGGGTGGGGGCACGCCGGCGCCGAGGGCCTCCGCGTCGCGCGGGCCCGCCCCGGGGCGAGCGTGAACGACGTGACCGACGAGGCCTTCCTCGACGGCCTCAGCGCCAACGCCGCGTTCAGCGGCGTGCCGGTCACGGTCGCGCTCGCGGCGGCGCTCGCCGAGGCGGCGGCGGGCGAATAGAGCTGCTCTAATGCGCGTGTCGCGCGTGTCGGCGACCGCGGCGACCGCGGCGACCGCGGCGGTCGCGCGCTCACGCCGTGGACTCGTCCGACGGCGCCGGATACGGTGACTCGATGCGCCCTCGCCCCGCGCTCGCGCGCCCGCTCGCCCTCGCCGCCGGGCTCGCGCTCGTCGCCGCCGCGTGCTCCCTGCTGAACCCGCTCGACGGCTACACGGGCGGCGCGCAGCCCGAGGCGGGGCCCGACGTCGC
>CAZHGG010000035.1:0-16338 GCA_964531755.1 uncultured Polyangiaceae bacterium | reverse complement strand
GCCTCGGCGTCCACGGCGTGCGCGACCTCGCGAGGCTGCCGAGGGCCGCGCTCGGAGCCCGCCTCGGCGCGCGGGCGGCCGAGATCATGCAGCTGCTCGAGGGCGACGATCGCGCGCCGCTCACGCCTCACGTGCCTCGGCGAACCCCCTCCGAGACCCTCGAGCTCGAGCACGGCACCGACTCGCTCGAGGCGCTCTCGTTCGTCATGAAGACCCTGGCGTCGCGGCTCGCCCTGCGCCTCGCGGGGCGCGGCGTGGGCGTGGTCAAGCTCACCCTGGAGCTCGCGCTCGACGCGCGGCTCGCGCGCCATGAGCCGAGCAGCGCCGCGCCCGAGAGGAAGCGCTGCGTGCTCACGCTGCCGACGCCCATCTCACACGCGCGTGAGCTCTTCGTCGTGCTGCGCGCGCGCCTCGAGCGCACGCTCTTGCCGGCGCCTGTCCTCGCGCTCACCCTCCGGGCCGACGAGTGCCGCGCGCGCGTCCACGTGCCGCGGTCGCTCTTCGAGCCAGAGAGCCAGGGCAGCCGCGCGCTGCCGCTGCTCGTCGCGGAGCTCTCCGCGGAGCTCGGCGACGGCGCCGTGGGGAGGCTCGCGCTCGGCGACAGCTGGCGCCCAGAAGAGCGCTCCGTGCTCGAGCCCTTCTTCGGTGACACGCCGAGCCGCGACGAGCCCGCGCCGTCGCCGGATGCCTCCCCCGAGCCCTCGCTGCTCTTGCCCGAGCCTCTCCCGGTCGAGCGCCGGCTCGTCAGCGCGTTTCGGTTCGTGGCGCGGCACGAGTCGCTCGCGTGGTGGCGAGCGCCGGTCGCCACGGCGCTCGTCACGCCGAGCGCGTGCGACCGTGTCGCGGCGACGGTCGAGGGGCGCGCGGCGCTCGTCGAGCTCGACAAGGCCGGCGGCGGCGCGAAGGTCCTTGGGTGGCTCGACTGAGCCACCACCCCGTAAAAAACCCTGCGGGCCAACTTTTTGGGGTCGAAAAAAATCTCGCCCGAAATGTGACGTGACGTGTGGCGTTGTGCTTGCGGAGTGCACAGTGTGTGCAATACACGCACGTCAACGGACGCTCTCGCCCACCGCAAAAAACAAGGAACCGGCCATGACGCCCCAGCCCTCCACGCTCGACCGCAAGACCCTCGCCGCCCACGTCCTCGTCGTCCTCGCGCGCGCCCAGCGCGCCGGCCGCGTGCTCACGCTGAGCGACGTGGCGGCCGACCTCGAGGTGCGCAAGGGCGACATCCGCGCGGTGGTGGCGACCCTGCACCAGGAGGGCTACGTCGACGCGCTGCGCATGCAGGTCACCCTGCCGGGGCTCGCGCTCGCGTCCTCCCTTTCTCGCGCCCGCCTCCGTCCGCTCCGTGCCGACACGACGACCACCGCGGCCGTAGTCGCGGCCTAGCTACGCGCGCCTGCGCCGCCGGGCGAGGCCCCGCGCGACCATCGCGGTCGCCACGGCCGCGGCCGCGAACGAGAGGCCCGCGCCTCCGCCCTGGCCGGTCGTGTCACACGAGCAGCCCGACACCGGCGCCGCCTTCGCGCCCGCGTCGGCGCCCCCGTCTCCGGAGGTGCCCCCGCCGCACGCCAACACCGTGACCTCCGCCGCCGCCGCGGGCGGGGTGAGGGACGCGCCGAGCACGCGGGCGGTGACCTCGGCCTTCACGAGGCGCTCGTTGGTGGGGCACGGCACGTAGACGTCCGCCTCGAAGGTGCCGTCTGGGTTGGCGTTGCCGTATTTGAGCGGCGCGTTGTCCTCGCCGTCGAGCGCCGCCTTGAGGCCGACGATCTTGATGTAGGGCAGCAGCTCCGCGGAGGGCTTGAAGCGGATCTTGACGACCGACACCTCCTTCTTCACGGTGCACGCGCCCCCGTCCTCCGGGTTCGGCACGTCGCGCATCTCGACGCTCTTGCCCAGCACCTCGAGGGTGCCCACCGCAGCGGGGGCCGGCGACGCGGGCCCCGTCTTGATCTCCACCTCGGCCCGCGGCATGGGCGAGGTCCCGGTCGCGCACTCCTTGTCGTAGCGGATCTTGTAGGTCCGGTTGGGCCGGAGGCCCTCGGCGGGCTTCACCACCTTGTAGGCGGGGTCGATCGGATCGTCGTCGAAGTTCGCGAGCAAGGGATCGCCGGCCTCGTCCAATATTTGGGCGAACGGCGTGAGCTGCCCGGGAGGGGGCGGCTCGCCCGTGTCCGGCCCGGCGTCGACCGGCTGGGGGACGAACTTGCCCACGAGGGCGCGGTACCCGATCCCAGGCGAGTTCGCCGGGATGGTGCCCCCGGCGCCGAGGATCTCCCCGGGCACGCAATCGGGCTTCGGACAGTCGCCGGCGTGCGCGGCGCCCGCCGAGAGGAGCACGAGCAGCGCGGCCAAGGGTGAGAGGCGGCGCGCGCGCGTACGGAGCGTGAGGAGCGTGGAGAGCTGGGGGTGCCTGGACGCCATGAGCGAAGCATCGCACGTTTCTCGTGGCGTGGCGAAAGTCGAGGTGGTCACGCCACGTCACTCGGAGCCCAGGTCTTTGCAGCACCGAAAGCCGGTGGAGTAGTCGTGGTAGCTGCGCGCGTGGGCCGTCGTCCGGTAGTGGCAGCCCTCGCCGTTCTGCAACACGTCGAGGTAGTAGCCGCCCGCGAACATGCCGCGGCCGTTCGGGAGCTCGTCGGCCACCCACTCGTGCGCGTTGCCCACGAGGTCGTAGACCTCGAGCTCGTTCCGGCACAGCGCGCGCTCTCCGGTGAGCGCGAACGTCCCGGGGACCTCCCCCAAGCGGGGATCGTTCAGGCGCGTCCACACCGCGGGATCGACGCCGGGCGCTGGCCCAGGAGGGTGACGACGTCGCCGGCCGGGTGCGGACCCCGCGCGATGCGTGGACCCGGGACCAGCGCGCGGCTTGGCTGGCCTGCCTCCCTTTCCCGCGGCGCTCGCCTTGCCGGCCTTGTCGGCCTTGCCAGCCTTCTTGCCCGCCTTGCCCCCCTTGCCGGGCGCCCCTGGCCTCGCCTTCGACGAGCCCCCGGCCGAGCCCTTGGCGCCCCTCGACGGGCGCGCGCCGGACGCGAGCGGCGCGTGCGCGAGCAGGGCGCCAGGGAACACCACGCCGATGGCGCTCCGCCCGTCGTCGTTGCACGTGCCAGCCGCGCGCTTCGCCGCGTACGGGTACGTGAGCCGCCCCGCGCCCTCGCAGGCCCGCGCCCACTCGCCCTCGGTGCACAGCCGCTTGTCGGAGGCCGCGCACGCGTCCGCCGCCTGCAGCGCGCTGATGTAGGTCTGCGGGAGCACACCCGGGCGTGAGACGGCGCGCACGTCGTCGGTGTCTGCGGGCGTCAGGTTGTGTGGGTGCGCGCGCAGCGCGCCGTCGGGCGCCACGACGACGAGCGAGGCCTCCCAGCGATCGATGCAGACCTGATCATCCAGCGCGGCCATCCCCTCGGGGCACGCGCCCTGGGCTGCGCGAGGTGGTCCGGCTGCGTCGCCGCCGCTGTCGGCGCTGGCGTCTGCGTCTGCGTCCGCGTCGCTCGCGTCGCTCGCGTCGCTCGCGTCGGCGTCGTCCGCGTCTGCGTCCGCGTCCGCGGAGTCCACTCCGCCGTCGTCCAGCGGCCGCTCGGGCGCGCGCGCGGGGGAGCACCCGCCGGCCAGCGCAGGGGACAGCGCTCCAAGGGCCGCCACGAGCACAAGCAGCGCGCGGAGCTTCACGAGGCGCGCGCCTCGCGCTCACGCGGCCTCGTGGCGACGAAGCGCGCCGAGCACCTGGACCTTCGAACCGGCATGCGACGCATGATCTCTCCCGGAGGCGCCCGAGCCCCGCTACGCCAGGCCGAGCCTCCGCTCGAGGTCCTCGACGGACTTCTTCGCCTCGAGGAGCCCACACTTCGTGGCCAACTGGTAGGTCCGGATGGCCATCAGCTTGTTGCCGCCGCGCAGGTGCTCCACCACCCCCGCGGGCGCCTCCGGGACACCCATCGCGACGGGCGCGGGCGCGCCCGGCCAGGTGAGCGCGACCCGGCAGAAGGTGCACGCCGCGACCCCATGCGAGATGGGGGCGCCGCACGAAGGGCACGAGACGATGGACACCATGTGCCGAGAGTAACGCCCGCGCCGCCCGAGTGCACGGGCGGCGCGAGACGACGCGGGGCCGCCGGGGCCCCTCGGCTCACGGAGTGTACGGGCAGGCGCAGTTGGCGAGGAACAGCGCCTCCATCTGGACCTGGCTCGCGCAGACGCTGTCGTCGCCGAAGCGGCCGCCGTACTCGATCTCCCCATTGTACTTGAAGCACGTACAATCGGCCCCGTTGCACTGCAGGGCGTAGCTCCCCGTGACCGGATCGGAGCGCGTGCAGCTGCAGGCCCGCCCAACAGCGGAGGGGGTGCACATCGGCACGCTGCACGTGCCGCCGTCGGGCTTCGCGTCGGCGGAGGCGTCGACGCTCGCGTCGGCGGAGGCGTCGACGCTCCCGTCGACCCCGGCGTCCTGCGGCACTTGCCCGCGCGTCGTGAAGGAGAACGTTGGGCTGACGGCGCTCCCCACCCAGCTCCACGCGCGCACGCGCCAGAAATAGGTCTGGTTCGCGGCGAGCAGCCCCCGCCGAAGGCGGAGCGACGTGC
Source organism: uncultured Polyangiaceae bacterium (assembly GCA_964531755.1). Taxonomy (GTDB): domain Bacteria; phylum Myxococcota_A; class Polyangia; order Polyangiales; family Polyangiaceae; genus JAAFHV01. The sequence continues at coordinate 11,754 of CAZHGG010000035.1, read as the reverse complement.
CGTAGATCGCGCGGCGCCAGGCGAGCCGCTTGAACGACTCGTCCTTGGACACCTCGAGCACGTAGCGGACGAAGCGGGGCGAGGTCTGGTCCACCCAGGTGAGCGTGGGCGGCGGATCGATCGGCACGTCGACGCTCCCGTTCTTCGGAGACGAAGCGGTCGGCGCTTCCGGCACCGCGAGCGGAGCGCGCTCGACCGTGGAGCCGCTGGCGCCCTCGCTCGTCAGGCCGCCCTGCAGCGGCGAGGGATCGCCCATGCGCTGGCTGCAGCTGAAGGTGGGGCCGGGATCGTGGAGCTGCACGCCCCACGTGCCGGGCGTCGCCGGGATCTTGAGCTCGTAGAGCGTGTGCGGGCTCGCCTCGTTCGGCGAGGGGCCGAAGCTGTAGCCGCCCTCGACGCCCGAGGCCTTGTCGTCGAGCAGCTCGCCGTTCTTGCGGACCTCGATCTTCTTGTTCCCGTACGCGCGGATGTCCCAGCGCTCGCGGCCGTTGCCGGTCCACACGCCGAACTGGTTGTAGCAATCGGGGGAGATCTTCTCGCCCGAGAAGAACCAGTCGTTCAGGAGCCAGAGGTTCGCGCCGTCGAAGTCCGCGTAGAAATACGAGTACATGCCCCGCGCGGCCTTCACGTCGAACCACTCGTAGTCCTTCGCCTCCGGCGTCCAGTCGTTGAAGGCGCCGTCGGCCGTGTGCTTGTGCTTGCTCCCCGGGTTGACGAGCGGCGCGGGCGGGGTCGGCGAGGTCTTGAAGTCGAGCTTCGCGCTGCCCGACACGTCGAGCCCGAGGTCGTCGCGGACGCCCGTGAGGTCGAGCGCGCAGCTCGCGCCGATGGGCAGCGCGGCGGCCGGGCGGAACACGACCGTGAGCCGATCGTCCGACACGCTGGCGACGCCGGCGACGGCCTGGCCGCTGCACTGGAGCTTCACGGTCGCCGCGGTGACGGAGGCCGCGGCGACGGGCTTGCTGAACACGACCGGGATGGGCGCGTCGAGCGGGAAGCTCTGGCGCTGGAGCGACGGCACCGAGGCCGCGACCGCCGGGGGCACGCCCGCCGCGGTGGCGCCCGCGCCGGAGCCGAAGAAGAGGTTGCCGTTCTGGACGGTGAGGAACTTCGGGAGGGCGCCCTTGTTGGTCGTGAGCGCGCGCGGCTTCGCGAAGTCGCTGAGGTCGATCGTGTGGAACGAGCCGCGCTCGAGCGCGACCGCGAGCGTGCGTCCGAAGAGCTTGCCCATCGTGACGTCGGCGACGTCGGGCACGAGCTGTAGGCGGGCGGGCGCAGCGGCGTTCGCGAAGTCGACGATCGAGAGCCCCGAGCCCTTCGCGAGCACGAGGGCCTTCGAGCCCTTCGCGAGCAGGCCGCGGAGCTCACCCTCGAAGGTGAAGGCGGCCCCGGCCACGGGCGCCCCCGTGTCCGGCACGGTCCACGCGCGCACCTCGCGGCCCTGCCCGAGGTAGAGGGCGTCGCCGCCGGCCGCGATGTGGGTCGCCGCGCTGGGGAGGGCGATCGGCGCCTCCGGCGTGAGCGTGGTCGGGTCGTCGTCGGGGCTGGGCGCCGCGAGGACCGCAGGGAAGAGCCGCGACGCGCCGAGCACGAAGAGCCGCCTGCCCACGCGCGCGAGCCCCTTCGCCTCGCCGCCGAGATCGGGGAGCTTCGTCGCGAAGAGGGCGGCGGCGCCGGCCGCGGAGCGCACGCCGACCACGGTCACCGTGCCGGTCGCGTCGACCGCGTACGCGAGCTGGTTCTCCTCGTCGTAGTCGACGGCGACGACCTTGCCGGGCGTCGCGATCTGCGCGCCGAGCTCGGGCGCCTTCGCGTCGGTCATGTCGAGCACGCCGAGCCCCGTGTCTTCGTAGAGCGCGAGCACCGCTTCTCCCGCCGGCACCGTCTCCGCGACCGGCTTGGCGAACGTGACGCTCGCAACCGTGGCCGCGGCGGGGGCGGCGTCGAGGTCGAGGAGGGCGCCCGGCACCGGCGTGGGCACGGCCGTCGCGGAGATCGTCGGCACGGGCGCCGGGGTGGTGGGGTCGCTCGCGCAGCCCACATGCACCACGCCGTAGGCGCCGGCGATGACCAACATGACGAGCGCTGCGCTGCGCGCGCTCCTTCGGCGAGACTTCATTCGTACCCTCCGGGTTCGTGGCTTTATGCCCCTAGAATAGAGGCCGAGTGAGTTTGGTCAACTTGGCCCCCCGCGCGCGCCTCACGACGGCGGCTCGCGAGGCGCGTGTACGCGCAGCACCTCGGCGCCCTCGCGGAGCGCGGTCGCGTCCGCGTAGCGCGCCTCGAGGTCGAGCACGAGGCACCGTCGCGCCTCGCGCCGCGCCCCGAAGAGCACTGGACACACCTGGTTTCTGCCCTCGAAGAAGATGCCGTCTTCGTCTTTGTCGTGGCCGTGCGCGACGAACGTGAGCGCGAACGGCAGGTGGAGGGAGAGCCGCGCGAGGAGGCTCGCCGTGCGCGCCTCGGGCTGGCCGTAGCTGCGCAGGAGCGAGGCGAGCACGTGCGCTTGGTACGGGTCGTTGCGCCCGGGCTCGAGCGACACGGCGTCGAGGTCCTCGAGCCGCTCGAGGCGATCGTCCGGCGAGCCGTGGCACACGAGCGCGCCGCACGGCAGCGCCACCGCGAGGAGCGCTCGCTCGAATAACGTGTAGAGTGCACGCTTATCGGCCGCACCCATCGAGAGCTCGAGGGCGGCGACCTCGTCGGCGTGGAACTTCGACGTGTGGGGGCCGCCGACGTGGCCGTGGTCGTGGTTGCCGAGGAGCACGTGCACGCGCGCCGGGTGCGCGGCGACGAGCGCCGTCACCTCGCGCACGAGCCGCGCGGAGTCGTCCTCGTAGCCGTAGAGCGGGTGCCCGCGCGATCCGTCGTCGGGGCCGTGCACGAGGTCGCCCGCGAGGATCCAGTGCGTGTCGGGCTCTTCAGAGAGCAGCGCGAGGAAGCGCGCCCGGAGCGCGGTGAAGTCGTCGAGGTTGCCGTGGAGATCGGTGCTGACGAGGGCGCGGCCCCTCGCGGGCAAGACGGCGTGCCTTCGCATGACACCCAGAATACGCTGCGCGCAGGTGGACGCGCCGGCGTGCCTTGACGGAACATTTGTTCAGTACCATGGTCCATGGCTCCCGTGGGTAGCCGTCCTCGTCTCGATCCGTCGTCGCGCATGCCGCTCCCTGCCGAAGCCGAGGCGGAGCGCGACGTCCTCCATGAGCTGCTCGAGCTGCGCGAGGCCACCGCGCGGCGCAGGAGCGCCTCCGTCGAGCTCGTCGCGCGCTCGAGCTTCAGCTTCCTCGCGGGCGCCTCGTCGCCCGAGGCGCTCGTGCGCACCGCCGCCGCGCTCGGGTACGACACGCTCGGCGTGTGTGATCTGCACGGCCTCTACGGCATGGTGCGCGCCCACGAGGAGGCCAAGAAGCTCGGGGTGCGCCTCGTCGTCGGGGCCGAGCTCGTGTGCCCGCTCGGCGCGAGCGGCGGCCTCGGCGAGCGCCGCGCTCACGTGGCCGTCCACGTCGAGAACCACGAGGGCTACAAGAACCTCTGCCGCGTCCTCTCGCAGGCCCACGCGCTCCGCCCGCGCGACGAGCGCGCCAAGGCCGAGGTGATGCTCTCGCACCTCGCGGAGCACGCGCGGGGCCTCTTCGTCACCCTGCTCGACGGCGACCCCGAGGCCAGCCGCGAGGCCGCGGCGGTGCTCGCCCAGGCGTTCGGCGCGCGCGCCAGCGTGGCGGCGACCCTCCGCCTCGACGGCCACGACCGCGAGCGCATGAGCGTCGCCACCGACCTCTCGCGCACCTTCGCGCTGCCCGTGCTCGCGACCAACCGCGTGCTCTTCGCGCTCCGTGAGGACCGCGCGCTCTTCGACGTGCTCTCGTGCATCCGCCTGAAGACCACGCTCGACCGCGCGGGGCGCGCGCTCCTGCCCAACGCGGAGGCCCACCTCAAGTCCGAGGACGCGATGCACCGCCTCTTCTCCGCGCACCCCGGGTGGCTCGCGCGGAGCCGCGCCGTGGCGGACGCGTGCACCTTCAGCCTGACCGAGCTCGACTACCGCTTCCCGTCCGACGCGTGCGTGGAGGAGCGCGAGACCCCCGACGCCGCGCTGCGCCGCCTCACCTACGAGGGCGCCCGCCTCCGCTACGACGCCCGGGTCCCGGAGAACGTCGCAGCGCAGCTCGAGAAGGAGCTCGCGCTCATCGCCCAGCTCGCGCTAGCGCCGTATTTCCTGAGCGTCCGGCAGGTCGTCGACATGGCGCGAAGGCGTGACATTCTTTGTCAGGGCAGGGGCTCCGCGGCGAACAGCGCGGTCTGCTACTGCCTCGGTGTCACCGCGGTCGACCCCGCGCGCTCCTCGATGCTCTTCGAGCGCTTCCTCTCGGCCGAGCGGGCCGAGCCGCCCGACATCGACGTCGATTTCGAGCACGAGCGCCGCGAGGAGGTCATCCAGGAAATTTACGCCACCTACGGCCGCGATCGCGCCGCGATGGTGAGCGAGGTCGTCGCGTACCGCGGCAAGTCGGCGCTCCGCGAGGCGGGCAAGGTCTTCGGGCTCTCGCCCGAGCAGGTCGAGCGCCTCGCCTCGGTGGTCTCCTTCTGGGACGGCCTCTCCCAGCTCGACACCACCCAGGCGCTGCGGCTCGCCGAGGCCGGCTTCGACCCCGCCGATCCGCGCATCTTGCACGTGTGCGCGATCGCCCGGAAAATGCAGGGCGTCCCGCGGCACCTCTCGGTGCACGTGGGCGGCTTCGTGCTCTCCTCCACCGACCTGTGCGAGGTCGCGCCGGTCGAGCCTGCCACCATGGAGGGGCGCACTGTCATCCCCTGGGACAAAGACGACATCGACGCGCTCGGCTTCTTCAAGGTCGACGTGCTGGCGCTCGGCATGCTCACCGCCATCCGCAAGGCGCTCGAGCTCGTGAAGGACGACCCCAGGCTCTGCGGGGCCACGAGCGCCATCGAGCGCCTCGCGCGCATCCCGCCCGAAGACCCCCGCGTGTACGACGCGCTCTGCCGCGCCGACACCGTGGGCGTCTTCCAGATCGAGAGCCGCGCGCAGATGGCCATGCTCCCGCGCCTCCAGCCGCGCTGCTTCTACGACCTCGTGGTCGAGGTGGCCATCGTGCGACCGGGCCCCATCCAGGGAGGCATGGTGCACCCATACCTCCGCCGCCGCTCGGGCGAAGAGGCCCCCGAGGCGCCGCACCCGCTCATCGCGCCCGTGCTCGAGCGCACCCTCGGCGTGCCGCTCTTTCAAGAGCAGGTCATGCAGCTCGCCATCGTCGGCGCCGGGTACACGGGCGGCGAGGCCGACCAGCTCCGGCGCGACATGGCCGCGTGGAAGCGCCACGGCGGCCTGTCGAGGCACGAGGCGCGCCTCGCGGAGGGCTTCGCGAAGAACGGGATCTCGGCCGAGTTCGGCGCTCGCCTCTACGCGCAAATCAAGGGCTTCGGCGAGTACGGCTTCCCGGAGAGCCACGCGGCCAGCTTCGCGCTCCTCGTGTACGCGAGCGCGTGGCTCAAGGTGCACCACCCCGCGGCGTTCGCGGCCGCGCTGCTCAACAGCCAGCCCATGGGCTTCTACTCGCCGTCGAGCATCCTCGAGGACGCGCGTCGCCACGGCGTGCGCGCGCTGCCCGTCTGTGCCCTCGCGAGCGACTGGGATACGACGCTCGCGCAGGGCGGGGGCGACGGCCGCCCGACTCTTCGGGTGGGGCTGCGCGAGGTGCGCGGCCTGCCCGAGGAGGTCGCGCGTCGGCTCGTGCTCGAGGCGCGGCGCGCCCCCTTCACCGACGTGGCCGACGTGGAGCAGCGGGCCGGCGTACGCAAAGACCACCTCGTCGCGCTCGCGGAGGCCGGCGCGTTCGCCTCGCTCCCCGCGATGGGCGCCCGACGAGAGGCCATGTGGGCGGCGCTCGCGCCCACGCGCGCGCCGCTGTTCGCCCGCGCGTCGAGCGAGAGCCCCGCGCTGCCCGCCGCGCTCCCGGTGCCACCGCTCACGCGCGCCGAGCAGCTCTTGCTCGACTACGAGCGCACGGGCCTCTCGGTCACCGACCACCCGATGCGCATCGCGCGGCCGGGCCTCGGCAGGGGCGTGCTGTCTTCGCGGGACCTCGCCTCGGCGCCACACGGGGCGCGCGTCCGGAGCGCCGGCGTGGTGCTCTGCCGTCAGCGCCCCGGCACGGCGAGCGGCGTCGTGTTCATCACGCTCGAGGACGAGCACGGCTTCGTCAACCTCGTCCTCTACGCGCGCGTCTACGAGCGGCTGCGGCGCGTCGCGACGACCGCCTCGATGCTCCTCGTCGAGGGGAAGGTCGAGCGACAGCCCCCCACGCCGCCGACCAACGAGCCACATGGCGCCCCCCAGCGCCCGCCGGCGGCGCCCGTCGTGTACATCGTGGTCGAGCGGCTCGAGCGGCTCTCCCTCCGCGCGGGGGGCGCGCGAGGCGGGAGCGCGCTCCCCTCGCGGAGTCGTGACTTTCGATAAGTTGCGGTAGCCTGAGACGCCTATTTTTCCCGGTCGTGGCGACTCCCGTCCGGTCGCATTCCTCTTGACGGGCGCCCCCGCGAGACGCACGTAAAGCGCGAGCGTACCCGTGCCCGCCGTCGATCCGAGAGAAGCGCTGGTCATCCTGCTCGAGCTCACCCGAGAGCTCACGGCCAAGCGACCCCTCGAGGAGTCGCTCGCGCTCGTGACCGAGGCGGCCCTCCGCCTCGTCCCGGCGAACCACTCGAGCGTGCGGCTGCTCGACGCCTCGCGCTCCACGCTGCTCTCCGGCGCGCGCGCCGGCGCCGGCGCGGACGCCCGCCCCATGGAGTTTCGCCCGAAGGAGGGGGTCCTCGCCGCGTGCGTCGCCGAGCGACGCCCCATCCGCATCGACGACGTCGCCGCCGACCCGCGCTTCGTCCGCCCGCGCACGCAGGGCTTCCCCGTGCGCTCGTTGGCGTGCGAGCCCATGTGGTCCTCCGGCGAGGTGATCGGCGTGCTCTCGGTCACCTCGGCCGCGCTCGCCGCCTTCGACGACGAGGCGCAGCTCGTGCTCCGCCTGCTCGCGAACTGCTCTTCGCCGCCGGTCGAGCGCGCCCGGCTCGAGCGCCTCGCGATGTTCGACGACCTCACCCACGCGCTGAGCCAGCGCTACCTCTCGCTGCGCCTGGCAGAGGAGCTCGAGCGCGCCACGCGGAGCGGGGCCGATGTGTCCCTCCTCCTCCTCGACCTCGACCACTTCAAGCTCGTGAACGACGAGCACGGCCACGCCGCGGGCGACGCGGTGCTGCGCGCCTTCGCCGATCGCGTCCGCGCGCACGTGCGCAAGGTCGACTCGCTCGTGCGCCGCGGCGGTGAGGAGTTCGTCGTGGTCATGCCCGGCGCGGGGGCGGCCGCGGCCCTCGCGACGGGCGCGCGCCTGCGCGAGACCTTGGATCTCGAGCCCCTCTCTGCCGCCGAGCGCTCCTTCCGGCAGACCGTGTCGATCGGCGTCGCGACGTGGGATCGCCGCGAGGCGCCGGAGGCGCTCGAGGCGCGGGCCGACGCGGCCATGTACCGCGCGAAGCGGCTCGGCCGCAACCGCGTGGTCGCGGCCGAGGCCCCCGTCGTCGACCCGGAGCCGTAGCTACGCCACCGCGGCGCTCGCGCCGCGCTCTCCAGGGCGCTCGGCCGCCTCGTTGAGCGTCACCGTCACGAGCCGCGACACGCCCGACTCCTGCATCGTCACGCCGTGGAGCACGTCGACCATCTGCATGGTCCGCTTGATGTGCGTGATCAAGATGAACTGCGAGCGGTCGGTCATGCTGCGGACCATCTCGTTGTAGCGGGCGACGTTCGCCTCATCGAGCGGCGCGTCGACCTCGTCGAGGATGCAGAACGGCGACGGTTTGATCTGGAAGATCGCGAAGATGAGCGACACCGCGGTGAGCGCCTTCTCCCCGCCGCTCATGAGCTCGATGCTCGCGAGCTTCTTGCCCGGCGGCTGCGCGAGGATCTCGATGCCCGTCTCGAGCATGTCGTCCGGGTTCGTGAGCCGCAGCGAGGCCCGCCCGCCGCGGAACATCCGCGGGAAGATCTCCTGGAAGCGGGCGTTCACCTGCGTGTAGGTCTCTTCGAAGAGCTTCTTCGACTCGCGGTTCATCTGCTCGATCGCCCGCGTCAGGTCGGCGAGCGCCGCGTCGAGATCGGCCTTCTGGTCGCTGTAGAAGGAGAAGCGCTTCTCGGCCTCCTCGTGCTCGCGCATCGCGTCGAGGTTGACGCTGCCCATGCGCTCGATGAGGCCGGTCAGCTCCGCGATGCGGGCGCGCAGCGCTTCGTCGGGCGGTGGCCGCAGGTGGTAGTCGCCCACCACCCGCGCGAGCGCGAGCCCGCGGAACTTCTCGGCGATGGCCTCGAGCAGGTGACGCAGGGCGAGCGTCCGCTCGCGGAGGTTCATCTCGTGGGCCGTGAGCGCCTCGCGCGCCGCGTCGGCCGAGGCGCGCAGCCCGCGCAGCTCGGCCTCGCGCTCGGAGAGACCCTGCCGCACGGCCTCGAACGTCGCCCGCGCACCGAGCAGCGCGTCCTCGGCCTCGCGCGCCGCGTCGAGGGCACCGCGAAGCGTCTCGGTGTGGAGGTAGAGCTGCGCGGCGGTCTCCCCGTGCTCGCGCGCGCCGTCGGCGAGTTGCCGGTCGAGGCGCGCGGCGCGGTCGCCGAGCTCGAGCGTGCTCTTCTCGAGCCGCGAGACCGTGCCGCGCGCTGCATGCAGCTTCTCGCGGGTGCCGGCCAACCGCACGCGTCGCTCGGTGACGTGGGCGCGACGCGCGTCGACCTGCTCGGTCCAGGAGAGGGCGAACGCGTCGGCGTCCTCGAGCTCCCGCTGGGCCACCTCGAGCTCCGCGCGCGCCTCGTCGAGCATGCCGGCCGCGAGATCGCGCTCCTCGACGGCCTGCGAGAGCTGCCAGGCGAGCTCCTCGATCTCGCGCGCGAGCGCCTCGACGCGGCCGCGGCTCGCGGTCTGCTCGGCCTCCGCCGCTCGCAGATCCTTCTCCACGCGGACGAGCGCGAGCTCACCCTCGTGGGCTCGCTGCCGCGCCACGTCGAGCGCGCTCTGGGTCTCGGTCAGCGCGAGGCGCAGCGCCTGGTGCGCCCCGAGGCGCTCGGTGAGCACGCGCTCGAGCGCCTCCACCTCGTGGCCGAGCTCGCGGCACTCGCGCCGGGAGTCGAGCATGTGCGCCACGACGTCCTCGCCGGTCCCGCCCGAGACGCGGCCGTCGGGGTAGTGCACCGTCCCCGCGCGCGTCACCGCGGCGAGGCGCGTGTGGGCGAGCACATGGCGCGCCGCTTCGTCCGACTCGACGAGCACGACGTCCCCGACGACGGCGCGCACGAGCTCCTCGTCGTCGCCTGAAAAGTGCACGAAATCAATGAGATGACCGACGACGCCGGGGATCCCCAGCGGGGCGCGCGTGGCCTGCCCGGCCACGCGGGCTGGCCTGTGGGGCACCACGGTGGCGCGGCCCTTCTTGCTCCGGCGGAGCTCGTCGAGGAGCGCCTCGGCGCGCGCGGGGTCCGTCACCACCACGTCGAGCAGGCGCGCCCCAAGCCACCCGGCGAGCGCCGCGGTCGCGCTCGCGTCGGCCTCCACGCGGTCCGCGAGGAGCCCGAGCACCGTGGGGTCCTTCGACGCGATGAGGGCCTTCGTGCCCGCGCCGACTCCCTCGAGCTTCGCTTGGATCTCGACGAGGGCGTGCAGGCGCGAGCGCTTCTTCTGCGCGTCGTGCTTGGCCTCGTCCAGCAGGCGCTCGCTCGCGACGATGTCGTGGCGGAGCTCGGCGAGCCGCGTCTCGAGGGCGGCCTTCTCCTCGCTCGAGAGCAGCTTGCCCTCGCGCGTGCCGGTGACCTCGGCGCGCAGCACGTCGACCCGCGCGGCGAGCTCGGCCGCGGCGTACTCGAGCTCGGCCCGCTCGAGGACCCGCTTCTCGTGGCGCTGCGTGGTCTCCGCCTTCCGCCGCTCGAAGCCCTCGAGCTTCGCCTCGCCGCTGGCGATCTGCGCCTGCGTCTGCGCGACGCGCTGGCGGTGCTCGGCGACGTTGCGGTTCGCGCGCTCCTGCTCCGCGACGATCTCGGCGAGCCGGGCGCCTTCGTCCTCGGCCTGCTCGGCCTGCTCCGCCTCCTGCTCGCGCAGCGCGTCGAGCTCGGTCGACACGTGCTCGAGCTCCCTGCCAAGCGCCTCACGCTGGGCGCCCACGGCCGCGAGCTCCGCCTCGGCCTCCGCCTCGCGTCGGACGAGGGCGGCGATGCGATCGCGGGCCCGCGAGATGGCCGCCTCCTCCGCGCGCACCGCGTTCTCCGCGGCGAAGTTCGCGGTGGTCGCCACCTCGAGCGCGGCCTCGGCGCCGTGCGCGTCGAGGCGCGCGCCCTCGAGGTCGGCCTCGCGCGCCGTGAGGGCTGCGCGGGCCCGGTCGTGCGCGAGCGTGTGCGCCTCCACCTCGGCCGACTCGAGCTTCACCCACCCGGTGAGCTCGAGATAGCGGTGCGACGCCTCGTGCAGCTGGAGATCCTCGAGCTCGCCGCGGTACGCCACGTAGCGCTCCGCCTTCGCGGCCTGCCGCTTCAGCGAGCCGAGGTTGCGCTCGATCTCCGCGATGATGTCCCCGACCCGCAGCAGGTTCTGCTGGGTCATCTCCATCTTCTTCTCGGCCTGCTTGCGCTTCGACTTAAACTTCGTGATGCCGGCGGCCTCCTCGATGAGCAGGCGGCGGTCCTCCGCCTTCGCGCTCACGATGAGGCCGATCTTGCCTTGCTCGATGATGCTGTAGGCCTTCGTGCCCACGCCGGTGCCCAAGAAGAGGTCGGTCACGTCCTTCAGGCGCACCTGGGTCTTGTTGATCAGGTACTCGCTCTCGCCGGAGCGGTGGAGCCGCCGCGTGATCGCGATCTCGGCGTAGTCCTTGTATTCGATCGGGAGATCGGCGCCGTCGTTGTCGTTCTCGAAGGTGAGCGTCACCTCGGCGAACTCGGCGCCCGGGCGGGACTCGGAGCCGCTGAAGATCACGTCATCCATGCTGCGGCCGCGCAGGTTCTTGGCGCTCTGCTCGCCCATGCACCAGCGAATGGCGTCGACGATGTTCGACTTGCCGCAGCCGTTCGGGCCGACGATGCCCATCACGGCGCGGTCGAACTTCACGACCGTGCGATCGACGAAGGACTTGAACCCAGAGAGCTCGAGGCGCTTGATCTTCATGCCGACTCCGAAGGCGAGCTTTGCGCTCGACCCACGCACCGGGTGACGATACCCGGGGCGTCATGTCACTTCACATACTGTCACGAACTGCCCAAGGGTTACGTCCGCGCCCGCGCAGCGGCAAGGTCTATTTCAGTGTATTTTCCCACGAAACCCTGTGGAAAACTAGCTCGCGAGGCGTCCGCAAAGGCCTCCCGTGCGGCGGACCAAATCGCGCGGGGTGCGCCCGGCGCCGCACGTGGGGCGCCCCGAACGGGGCAGGCGGGCGCCGGGGCCGTCCTTGACATCGCGGACGGACGGCTTATTGGCCCCGCCATGCCTACTTACGAGTACGTGTGCACGAGCTGCGGCAACCAGTGGGAGGAGATCCAGAAGATCTCGGCGCCCGCGCTCACCGACTGCCCGAAGTGCAGCGAGGCGACGGCCAAGCGCCAGATCAGCGCCGGCAACTTCATCCTGAAGGGCGGCGGCTGGTACGCGGACCTCTACTCGTCCAGCAAGCCCAAGGCCGCCGGCGACGCCAAGAGCGAGCCCAAGGCCGCCGCGGAGGGCGCCG
>CAZHGG010000034.1:0-16524 GCA_964531755.1 uncultured Polyangiaceae bacterium | reverse complement strand
GGGCCGCGCGCCCGCGCGGGCTCGGGGGGCGGGCCGGGCCTTCGCCCTCGGGGGTGGCCTTTGCGCCGGGCGGCGCGGTCGCAGCGGCGGGCTCGGGCGCGGGGGCCGCCGCAGCCGGCGCGACGTCGTCGGGGGCCGGCGCGTCGGGCAAGGTCGGCGCGGGCAGCTCGAACGAGTCGCCCACGAGGTTCCGGAGCCCGGTCGGCGTGGCGGGCACGATCGCCACGGCGGCCTGCGCGCGGCGGACGCTCACCACGGCGGCCGCGGCCACGTGCAGGGTGACCGAGACCGAGAGCGCGAGGACGAGGGGGCCGGCTCTCTCCATCGTCCCTCAGTCTACCGCGAAGCCGAAAGGTTCCGCGCGCGCGGCCACTTTTTCGTGCCCCGGCGCCGCGGGCTCGCGGTCTCGCGGGCCGCGCACGCCCTCAGTAGGTCTCGACGTGGAAGCGCCCCTCGCGCCGCAGGGTCTCCAGCGTCGACGGCCAGTCCATCGCGTGCAGTCTGCATATGTCGGCGAGCGCCTCGAGCACGCCGGCCTCCATGCGCTTGTGGCCGCAGAGGAAGACGAAGGTGTCCTCGCTGGCGAGCAGGCGGGCCACGTCGTCGGCCCGGGCCCGAAGCCGGTCTTGCACGTACGCCTTCGGCGCCCCCGGCGCGCGCGAGAACGCGAGCTCGACGTCGATGAGCTCCTTCGGGAGCTTCTGCAGGGGGCCGAAGTAGGGCAGCTCCCCGGGCGCACGCGCGCCGAAGAAGAGCGCGAGCTCGCCCCCCTCGCGGAGCGCGAGCCGCCGGCGCCGGCGCTCGGTCATGGCGCGCATCGGGGCCGAGCCGGTGCCCGTGCAGATCATGAGCAGGTTGGCGCCGGGGTGGTTCGGCATGAGGTAGCTCGCGCCGTACGGCCCGGTGACGGTGACCGTGTCGCCGCGCGCGAGATCGCACAGGTAGTTCGAGGCCACGCCGCGCACCGGGCGCCCCTCGTGGTCGACCGTGACGCGCTTGACCGTGAGCGCGAGGTTGTTGTGGCGCGGGCGCTCCCCGTCGCGCGGGCTCGCGACCGAGTAGAGGCGCACGTGGTGCGGCCGGCCGTGCTCGTCGGTCCCCGGCGGCAGCACGCCGATCGACTGCCCCTCGAGCACCGGGAACGCGCGCTTGCCGAAGTCGAGGACCAGGTGGCGGATGTCGCTCTCGGCGTCGTCGGCGGTGAGCCGCAGGTTGCCGGTCACGGTGGCCGTGGCGGGCCGGTCCGGCGTGTAGAGCCCCACGTAGGGGTGCGCGGCCGACCACGGCGGCGGCACGTGGCCGCCGAGCGCCGTCGCCTGCTCGGTGAGGCGCAGCACGTCGGGCGGCACGTGCGCGGTCGCGGGCTCTCCGGCCTCTCCGGCCGAGGTGGGCGGCGCCTCGTCGGCGGGGAGCGAGTCCCACGCGAGCTGCTCGGCCACCGCGTGTGGCGCGCTCACCTGACGCCAGCTGTCGATGGCGCCGGTGGGGCAGGGGGGCAGGCAGTCGCCGCAGCCGTCGCAGAGCTCGAAGGTGATCGCGTACTGCCGCTTGTCGTGGAGGATCGCGCCCGTCGGGCACGCCTCCTCGCACGTGTTGCAGCGGATGCACACGTCGGGGTCGATGAGGTGCTGGCGGGAGAGCGCGAGGCTCACGGCGGGGCGGGACGGGGCCACGGGCTCAGTTGAAGCGCACGTAGGCGAAGTCGGCCGGCATGTTGTTGATGCCGCGGAGCGGCGGCGCGATGTAGCTCGCGTATTTGCCCGGCTCGACGACGCGCCCCATGAGCGACTGCACGTGGGCCTCGTCCTCCTTCGTGGGCAGCCACTCCGCCTCGCGCGCCCGCCACTCGGCCTCGGAGAGCACCTCGCCGGCGGGGCTCACGAACACCTTCGAGAACACTCCGATCTTCCGGTGGAACGCCTTGTGCGGCAGGGTGAGGGTGCGGTCGACGCCCGCGCGCGCGAGCACCTTGTTCCAGCGATCGACGCCGGCCTGACAGTCGACGATGTAGTCGTCGCGGAGGCGCTCGTTGAGGGTCATCAAGGCGTTCTCGCGGCCCAGGACGAGCCGCCCGCCGTCCACCGTGAGCAGCGGATAGTCGCGCGTCGACAGCTCGTGGTCGTCGTCGATCTTCCCCTCCTCGAAGCGGCCCTTCAGCCCCTCTCGGTAGAACGTGGACGCGTTCGACGACACCTCGGAGCCGTAGAGATCGAGGGTCACGCTGAAGTGGAAGTTGAGGTACCGCTGCAGCGTGTCGAGGTCGATCACGCCGTGCCGGCGCACCTGGTCCGGCGCCTCCACCTTGTGCTCCTTCATGACCTCGGCCGTGCGCTGGAGGATGCGCGCGATGCCGGACTCGCCCACGAAGAGGTGGTGGGCCTCCTCGGTGAGCATGAAGCGGGTGGAGCGCGCGAGCGGATCGAAGGCGCTCTCCGCGAGCGCGGCGAGCTGGTACTTGCCGTCGCGATCGGTGAGGAACGTGAACATGAAGAACGAGAGCCAGTCTGGCGTGCGCTCGTTGAAGGCCCCGAGGATGCGCGGCTTGTCCTCGTCGCCCGAGCGCCGCGCGAGCAGCTCGTCGCCCTCCTCGCGCCCGTCGCGCCCGAAGTGCGCGTGGAGGAGGTACACCATCGCCCAGAGGTGCCGGCCCTCCTCCACGTTCACCTGGTAGAGGTTCCGGAGATCGTAGAGGGACGGTGCCGTCATGCCGAGGTGCCGCTGCTGCTCCACGCTCGCGGGCTCGGTGTCCCCCTGGGTCACGATGATGCGGCGGAGCGTGCTGCGGTACTCGCCGGGCACCTCGCTCCACACCGGCTCGCCGCGGTGCTTGCCGAAGCCGATCGTGCGGCCGGGCTCGGGCGGCGCGAGGAAGATGCCCCAGCGGTAGTCGGGCATCTTCACGTAGTCGAAGTGCGCCCAGCCCTTCGGATCCACGCTCACCGCCGTGCGCAGGTACACGTCCCACGGCGTGCTGTTCACCGGGCCCATCTCGCGCCACCACGCGAGGTAGCCGGGCTGCCAGTGCTCGAGCGCGCGCTGGAGCTGCTTGTTCGACGCGAGGTCGACGTTGTTCGGGATCGTGGAGGAGTAGTCGATCGCCATGGGGCCTCTGCGCGAGCTTCGGAGCGGGAGCGCTCGCGGTCGCCAAAGCAACGCCCGTGCTCAGCCGAGCGCCGGGGTTTGGGGCGGGTTTGCGGCGCCCCCGGCGCCCGAGGCGCAATTCGTGCGGCGCGGTCGCAGCGCTTGCGCACCCCCAAGACGTGCCTCACAAAAGAGGCACGTTTCGCTTGCGGCCGGCCGTGGCCGGTGCCATGACATCGCCCGCATGAAGCTGGAAGTGAGGTCCGAAGGGGCGAACGACGGTCGATGGCGGGCCCGAGCCGAAGGCGAGGTGTCGCCGTGAGCGCGCGCCCCGCGCGCCTCGCAGGCGTCACGTTGCCGCTCGCGGCGCTCCGCACGACGGACGACTGGGGCGTCGGGCAGGTGTCGGCGCTGGGGCCGTTCGCCGAGCTCGCGCTCCTCGCGGGCAGCCGCCTCGTGCAGATCTTGCCCCCGTACGAGCTGGCCGCGGGCGAGTCGAGCCCGTACGGCGCGCGCACCGCGTTCGGGCTCGACCCCATCTACCTCACGATGCACGAGATCCCCGAGCTCGCCGGCGAGGCGCTCGCGGGCTTCCGCACGGCCGAGGTCGACGCCGAGATCGCGCGCCTCCGCGCGGCGCCGCGGGTCGACTTCACGGCGGCGCGGGCGCTCAAGGAGCGGGCGCTCCGCTTCGCCTTCGAGGGCTTCCTGGCCGAGCACCACGGGCGCGGCACGCCCCGCGCCGCCGAGCTCGAGGCCTTCGCCCAGCGCTCGCCGTGGGCCCGCGATCTCGCGCTCTACGTCGCCCTCCGCGACTCGCACGGCGGCTACGGCTGGTCCACCTGGCCGGAGGACGAGCGCGAGCGCGCGCCGCACGTGGTCCGTTACGGCGAGGCGCCCGATCCCGCGCACCCGCTCGGGCGCGCGGTGCTCGAGCACCTCTACCGCCAGCTCTTGCTCGAGTCCGAGTGGCGCCGCGCCCGCGCGCGCCTCGGCGAGCTCGGCGTCGAGCTCATGGGCGATCTGCCCTTCATCGTGGGCAGCGAGAGCGCGGACGTGTGGGTGAACCGCGCCGAGTTCCGCCTCGACCTCTCGCTCGGCGCCCCGCCCGACGCCTTCTCCGCGGACGGCCAAGACTGGGGGCTCCCCGCGTACGACTTCCAGACCCTGGACGCGACCGATCTGCACTGGATTCGCCAGCGCACGGCGCACGCGGCCACGCTCTACGATCGCTTCCGCCTCGACCACGCCATCGGCTACTTCCGCCAGTGGGTCCGCGCGCAGGGCGCGAAGGGCGCGTTCCTGCCCGACTCCGAGCCGGCGCAGCAGGCGCGCGGCGAGAAGGTGCTCTCGGCCATCCTGGAGGCGGCCGGCGCGTCGCAGGTCATCGCCGAGGACCTCGGCGTCATCCCCGATTTCGCCCGCGAGACGCTCGCGCGGCTCGGCATCCCCGGCTACCGCGTGCTCCCGTGGGATCGCCGCGACGGCGTCTACACGCGCCCGGCCGACCTGCCCGAGCGAAGCGTGGCGTGCTGGAGCACGCACGACACCGCGCCCATCACGGCGTGGTGGCCGGAGCTCGAGGCGTGGGAGCGCGAGGCCCTCTCCAAGAACTGGGGCCTCGCCGCGCCGTTCGCCAGCGACGACGAGCGCAACCTCGCGCTCCTCGGCGCGCTGTACTCGTCGCGCTCCGAGCTCGCCCTCGTGCTCGTGCAGGAGCTCCTCTTCGAGACCACGCGGGTGAACACCCCCGGCGTCGTGGGCCCCGAGAACTGGACCTACCGCCTGCCGGCGGATCTCTCCGACCTCCAGCGCGATCCCACGCTCCTCGGCCGCTTCGAGCGTGTCCGAGGGCTGCTCCGCGAGAGCGGCCGGCTCTAGCGCCGCTCCGTGTAGACTCTCGCCCCTCATGGAGCACACCCTCCGCCCAGGTCACCCCTTCCCGCTCGGCGCGACCCCGGACGCCCGCGGCGTGAACTTCGCCGTGTACTCCGCGCACGGCACGGGCGTCGACCTCTGCCTCTTCGACGAGGCGAACCGCGAGACGCGCATCCCGCTCCGCGAGCGCACCGCGCACGTGTACCACGGCCACGTCGAGGGTGTGCGGGCCGGGCAGCGCTACGGCTACCGCGTCTTCGGCCCCTACGAGCCCCGGAGCGGCCACAGGTTCAACCCCAACAAGCTCCTCGTCGACCCCTACGCGCGCGCGGTAGACGGCAAGGTCGACTACGCCCAGCCCGTGTTCGGCTACGCGCGCGAGCTCGGTCGCGACGATCTCACGCCGAGCCTCGAGGACAGCGCGGCGGGCGTGCCGCGCAGCGTCGTGGTGGACACCTCCGGCTTCGACTGGGGCGGAGACGCCCCGCCCGACGTCTCGTGGGCCGACACCGTGCTCTACGAGGCGCACGTGAAGGGCCTCACGATGCTGCACCCGGCGGTGCCGCCGGAGCTCCGCGGCACCTACGCGGGCCTCGCGCACCCCGCCGTGCTCGAGCACCTCGTGGGGCTCGGCGTCACCACGGTGGAGCTCCTGCCAGTGCACGAGCACGCCGACGAGCACTTCCTCTTCAAGCGCGGGCTCACCAACTACTGGGGCTACTCCACGCTCTCGTATTTCGCGCCGAGCGCGCGCTTCGCGCGGGTGCCCGGGCGGCAGGTCGACGAGTTCCGCGCGATGGTGAAGGCGCTCCACGCGGCGGGCCTCGAGGTCGTGCTGGACGTGGTCTACAACCACACCTGCGAGGGCGACAGGCTCGGGCCCACCCTCTCGCTCCGCGGCTTCGACAACCGCTCGTATTACCGCCTGAAGCCGGGCGATCTGCGCGAGTACGAGGACTTCACCGGCTGCGGCAACAGCCTCGACATGATGTGCCCGCAGAGCCTCAAGCTCGTGATGGACAGCCTGCGCTACTTCGTCACCGAGATGCACGTCGACGGCTTCCGGTTCGACCTCGCCAGCACCCTCGCGCGCGAGCTGCAGTCGGTCGACAAGATGAGCGGGTTCTTCGACATCATCCACCAAGACCCCGTCCTCTCCCGCGTGAAGCTCATCGCCGAGCCCTGGGACCTCGGCGAAGGGGGGTATCAAGTGGGCAATTTCCCGGTCCTCTGGACCGAGTGGAATGGCCGCTATCGAGACACCGTGCGCCGCTTCTGGACGGGCGACGCGCGCCAGGTGGGCGACATGGGCTTTCGCCTCACGGGGTCGAGCGATCTCTACGAGCGCGACGGGCGCCACCCGCAGGCGAGCATCAACTTCCTCACCGCCCACGACGGCTTCACGCTGCGCGATCTTGTGAGCTACGAGCGCAAGCGCAACTTCGACAACCGGGAGGAGAACCGCGACGGCACCGACGACAACGCCTCGTGGAACTGCGGCGTCGAGGGCGAGACCGAGGACCCCGAGGTGCTCGAGCTGCGCGCCCGGCAGGCCCGAAACCTCATGCTCACCCTCGGGCTCTCGCTCGGCGTGCCCATGCTCACCGCCGGCGACGAGCTGTGGAAGACCCAGCGCGGCAACAACAACCCCTACGCCCAGGACAACGCGATCTCGTGGGTGGACTGGGGGCCCACGCCGGAGGGCGACGCGCAGCTCACGTTCTCTCGCCTCGTGTTCGAGCTGCGCGCGAGCCACCCCGTGTTTCGCCGCCGCCGCTTCCTGCGGGGGGGCAAGGCGGGGCTCGCGCCCGACATCGCGTGGTTCCGCCCCGACGGCGCCGAGATGGGCGGGGTCGACTGGTCGGCCCCGCGCGAGCCGCGGCTCGCCTGGCTCCTCGCCGGTGACGCGCTGGCCTACCAGGACGAGCGCGGGGCGCCGGTCGAGGACGACACGTTCCTCGTGATCATGTCGTCGACGCGCGAGCCGTCGACCTTCACCATGCCCAGCGCTGACTGG
Organism: uncultured Polyangiaceae bacterium; assembly: GCA_964531755.1. Lineage (GTDB taxonomy): Bacteria > Myxococcota_A > Polyangia > Polyangiales > Polyangiaceae > JAAFHV01. The sequence goes on along the minus strand of CAZHGG010000034.1, from coordinate 9,548 downwards.
GGCAAGCGCTGGACCCTGGTGCTCGACACCGCCGTGCCCGGCGAGCCGGAGGCCACGGTCGCGCTCGCGGGCGACGTGCTCGACCTCCTCCCTTGCCACGCGGTCGTCTACCGGCGAGATTCGAGGGAGCGCGGCTCGTTCTTGCCGCTGCGCAGCGCCCGCCCCGTGGAAGGAGGGGACCCGTGACCGAAGACCCGCGAGCACAGCTCATCCTCGACATCGAGATCGCGCTGGTCGACCTGAAGCCGCTGGCGCAGCCGCACGAGCTCGCCGAGCTCGCCGAGCTGCTGCTCGACGCGCGGGACGCCGACCCCAGCGAGCTGCCCCAGGTGGACGCGCAGTTTCGTAGCCTCGAGCGCTTCGTCGAGTCGCGCCGCGCGAGCGTGGCGATGGCGGCCGTGCGCCCGGACGACTAGCGCGCTACTTGCGCGCGCCCTTCGCGGCGAGCGCCGGTAGGGGGATGCGCGGGCCCGCCTCGTCGCGCCCCGCCGGCACGTACCGCCGCGGGATGGCCGCGTACGCCGCGAGCGGCGCGCGCTCGTCGGCCCGCACGGCCCGCCACGTGACCTCGGGCGCTTGCCGCGCGAGCGACGTGCTCGAGGTCGCCGCGAGGGTGGGGAGCGCGATGATTTCTGGCGCGGCCGCCTCGAACCCGCCGCCCTTGGCGCCGGTCTCGATGGCCATGAGGCCGCCGCCCACGAGGTCCTTCCTGAGGGTGCCGCGGAACTGCACCCACGTGCGCTTGCCCACGACCCGCGTGCTCTCGGGATCGAGCTTGAGCACCGCGGAGCTGCGCTGCGCGCCGTCGAGGACCGTGGCCTCGAAGCCGCCGCCGTCCTCGGGGAAGGGCCGCGGCGCGCCCGCCGCGTCGACCGAAGAGACCCACACGCTCGCCTCGAACGGGCCCTTGCCGCCGGTGAAGCTGGCGATGAGCTGGATGGCGCGCGACTTCTCGTCGGTGGCCTTCGGGTCCTTCAGGAGGGCCACGCCGCCGCCGAAGCCGGCGGGCGAGTCCGAGATCGTGCGCACGTTGACGTCGAGGCGCGACGAGCTCGACGCGTAGAACGCGAGGAACGTGCCGGCGCCGGTCTGCCCCTGCTCGGTGAGCCAGAAGCCCGGATCGAGCAGCAGGTTCTGCGCGCGCGTGGGCGTGAGGCCGCCGGTGAGCAGCGTGCGCTTCGGCGTGGGCAGGGGCACGGGCGTGGTGGGCCCAGGCTCCTGCGTGGCCGCGGGGCCCGGGAGGACGCCCGGCGTGTCGTCGCCGCCGCAGCCGGCGAGGGGGAGCGCGGCGAGGACCAGCGCGACCGAGGTGATCCGCGTGAAGGAGAGGCGCGTGAAGATGTGTGCAGTGTTCATGGTTTCGTCCTTCACGGGGTGGCGAGCCAGGCGCGGGCGACGTTGAGCAAGGTGTCCTCCCCGCGGAGGAGGTCGGACTGGGTCTGCGTCACGACCTGATCGGGCTCGACGCCGTGGCCGCTCTCCCACCGCGCCGACTGCGCCGCCGCGTAGGTCGTCGCGAAGCGGCTGTCTTGGATTTGGATGGACCCGCCCTGCACGCCCGGAAGCAGGGACGGCAGCTGGATGACCGCGCCGAACGCGCCCGACGAGGGGTGCGGCGCGAAGATGCGGAGCTTCGAGCGGCCCTGCAGGAGCTTCGGCATGTAGTCGTTCGCCGACACGTCGTTCGTGTTCACCCACGCGACCTTGCTGCGCATGCCGGGGGGATCGGCCTGGCCCACGATCGAGAAGAAGCCGTCGATGTTCGAGGCGAAGCACGAGAAGTCGTTCGAGCCCCGATCGGTCGTGCACGCCTCGCCGGCGTTGAAGAGAGCGAGCGGATCGGGGTTGTCGTGCCCGCCCCGGCCGATGGAGACGACGCCCCAGGGCTCGCTCGGGCCGCGCATGATCTTGAAGAGCGCGTCGATCGCCGAGTAGTACCCGCCGTGGCCCTCGCGCGCGTCCATGAGCACCGTGGCGGGCGCGCCCTGGAAGATGGCGGCCATCTTCGCCTCCCAGCCGCCCTGGGCGATGAAGCCGTCGAACTGCACGGACACCTCGCCCGAGGGCAAGACCTCGCTGTCCACCGGGTCCTCGCCCGACTGCGACGGGCCGCTCAGCTTCGAGACCGCGTCCTTGAAGCGCGCGGTGCACCCGACCTGCCCGCCGCCGCCGGTCCTTCCTTCCAGGATCGACTGGTAGACGAGGTCGGCGACGTCGAGCGTCACGGTCGTGCGGTCCGCGCCGGTGCAAGCCGTGGCCGAGGCGCAGCGCGTGAGGGTGAAGCTCCGTGCGCGGGCCACGAGCAGGCCCGTGAGGGCGTTCGCGGTCTCGCCCCAGTCGGCGCGCGGATCGTTCGGCATCGTGCGCGCGAACGACACGTAGTGCTTGTCGACCCAGGCCTTGGGGTCCTGCCCGTCGATCGCCGTGAGCACGTCGCCCACCTTCACCCGCTCGTCCTTGGCGACGAAGAGCCCGTAGCCCGCGCCGCCGCCGAGGAGGTCCTTCTCGACGACGCCGAAGCAGCCGAGGCCGCTCGAGCTCGAGGACGTGAGCTGCGGGTTGAAGTAGGTGAAGTTCGACGGCGAGCCGAAGCTCGTGTGGTTGTCGCGCAGCTCGTTCACGAGGCGCGAGAGGCCGCCCACGAACTGGCGCGACGATTTGGCCTCGCGGGCGAGGCGCAGCGCCTCGGGCTGCAGCTTGTCCTTCGCGATGCGGATCGAGTTGCGGTCGCCGTGGATGCGGGTGGCGATGTGGGCCCAGCGCTCGGCGAGGTCTTGCCGGATCGATGCGCTCGGCAGCGGACCCCACGTGACCGACGACGGCACGCAGTGGCCGTACATGCAGTCGCCCTCGGCGCCACACGTGGTCTCCACGTCGTCTTGGGTGCACGCGACGGGCTTCGTGAGCTTGTCGTCGACCTTTCGGATCTCGAGGGCGTCGACGAGGAACGAGTCGCCGTCGGCCACGCGCCGCGGGACGAAGGCGACGGCGCGCACGCCCACGCCGTACACGCTGCCGTCGATCGCGCCCGTCGAGAACTCGGCCCACCCGTCGGAGGTCTGCTTGCCCGTGCGGAGCGCGCGCACCTGCGCGAAGGGGAAGTGGTTCTTCGCGTACACGTCCTCGTCCGTGCGGCCGTAGGCCACGACGAAGCTCGGCGCGGCCCCATCGGCCCGCGACCAGAACGACACCTCGAAGCGCCCCTCCTTCACCTTCCCGAACGTCTCGGCGTCGAAGAACACGAGGCCGAGGTTGTCCTTGCCGATGCGGAGCGCGCCGGCGCCCTCGATGGCGTCGGCCTCGCCTCGCGCGAACATGGTCGCGAGGACCTCGGGCGCGGGGTCGGAGTACACGAGCTCGAACGCCGAGTTGCTCCACTTCGCGGCGCGCGCGCCGAGCGGCTTCAGCGACGCGGCGTCGTCCAAGCTCACCGCGCGGAGCGCCGTGGAGGTGAGCGCGACGGCGCCCGTGCGCGCGTCGAAGCTGGATGCGTGGGCGCTCGGGGCGTGGCCGAGCAGTGCGAGCGCCGCGGAGACCGCGGCGGCGAGGTGCGCGCGTTTCATCGCGTGCACATACCACGTCGCGGCGCGGGCGCGCCCCCGGGACGGCGGTTCCAGTGGCGGTGGCGGTTTCCAGTCAGGGCGAACGCGTCGTCACCCGAGCAGCTCCGTGAACAGCGCCTCGTGCGCGCGGGTCATCGCCTGCTCGCTGAACTTGGCGTCGAAGCGCGCGCGGCCCCGCTCACGCACCGCGCGCGCGAAGTCGGCGCCACCCGCCTTCACGCGCAGCAGCGCCTCGGCCAGGGCCTCCTCGTCCTTCGGGGGCACGAGGTAGCCGTTCTCGCCCTCGACGATGACCTCGGGGTTGCCGCCGACCGTGGTGGCTACGAGCGGCACGCCGATCGCGAGCCCCTCGAGGAGCGCCAGCGGCAGGCCCTCCCAAAGCGACGAGAGCACGTACGTGTCGAGCGCCGACACGAACTGCGGGATGTCGGCGCGATACCCCAGGAAGCGCACGCGATCGCCCAGGCCTCGCCGCGCGAGATCGGCCTCGAGCTCCGCGCGGAGCGGCCCGTCACCGGCGATCGCGAAGCGCACCTTCGGGTCCTTCGCGAGCACGCGCTCGGCCGCGCCGAGCAGGTGCACGATGCCCTTCTGCTTCGAGAGCACCACCGCCGTGCCCACGAGGTGCTCGTCGGGCGCGACGCCGAGCTCGGCGCGGATGCGGGCGACCGCGCCCTCGTCGCGCGTGAAGCGCGCGCCGTCGATGCCGTTGTGGATGACCGACACGTTCTTCGTGAGGCCGACTCGCCGGGCGAGCGTGCGCTGGAGATCCTCCGACACCGCGACCACGCGGTCGGCGAGCCGCACGTAGTACCCGAAGCGCTTCGCGTGGGTCTCGCTCGCGCTGTAGATCTGGTTGTGCTCCGAGTACACGACCCTCGGCCGCGGCAGCACGAGCCGCGCCGCGACGCCCGCGAACACCAGCGGCGCGAGGTTGTGCGCGTGCACGACGCGGACGTCGCGCTCGAAGAAGAAGCGCGCCATGCGCGTGAGCACCGAGGGGTCGAAGGAGAACGGGCCGATCTTGCGCGCGCCCGACTTGTCGAGGACCAACACGTGGTCGGCCGGCAGCGGCACCTGGTCGAAGAGCTTGCCGCGGCCGTCGACGCACACGGCGAACGGCTCGAATTTCGCGCGGTCGATCGTGCGAATGAGGCTCAGCACGACCTTCTCGAGGCCCCCGACGTCGAAGTTGTTCACGACGAACGCAACAGGCACAACCATAGGAAACTCCTCACGATTCGTGGGGGAACGCGGCGGCACGAGCCCCGCCGGGCGCCCGCGCGTCGGCCGAGCGTAGAGCGATCCGCGCGGCGTGGGGAGGGGGAGCGCCTAGATGTCGAGCTCGCCGTCGAACATCGACCAGCTCTCCAGGTCGAGCGCGGCCGCCTTGAGCTCGGCGGGCGCGCCCTCGAGCACCTGCGCCATGAGGAAGCGCCCGTTGGGCCGCGCGATGAAGCCGTGCCGCTTGAGGCGGGGCGCGAGGGACCTCGTGCCCACGTGGGCGATGCAGATGGCCTTGTGGCCCTCGCCGCGCATCGCGGTCGCGAACGCCGCGAGCAGCGGGTCCATGTGGACGACGGCGCTCTCGACGAAGAGATCGGCGACGTTCACCCACCCGTTCTGCACGGTGTACACCACGAAGCCGGCCACCCGCCCGCTGCTCCGCGAGGCCGCCGAGAAGAAGCGGTAGCGGGCGGTGGTGAAGTCGGCGTAGCGCCAGTTCAGGTACGCGGCGTCGCGGGGCTGCTCGATCGCCACCTGGCCGCGCGCGCGCTGCCAGAGCGCGTCGTAGCGTGCGTCGACGCGCGACGCGTCCTCGAACACGAGGTCGAAGCCGAGCCCGTAGCGCGCGACGCGCTCGGCGGCGCCCACGGCGAGATCGGCGAGCACCCCGCCCACCGCCGTGACCGAGTCGAGCGCCGGGCCCTCGAGGTAGGGCGCGAGCGCCGGGGCGCGCTTCTCGACCTGGGGTTTGATGACCCGCTCGAGGTAGGCGCCTGCGCGGAGCGGCTTGATGTAGTCGCTCGCCTCGCCCACGACCTTGTAGCCAATGCGCTTGAAGATGGGGGTCGAGGCCTTGTTGGGGTATCCGTAGAGGAGCGCCGTGCCCTCCTCCTTGGCGGTCTGGGCGATCGTGCGCTGTACCGTGACGGCGGCGCCGGCGGCGCGGTGGGCGCGCTTGACGGCGAAATCGGAGAGCACGCCCGCGCGCACCGTGTGCGGGCCGAACACCACCTGCCGCGGGTAGGCCGACGCGCAGCCGATGAGGCCGTCTTTGTCGTCGTTCACGAGGAACGTGCGCGAGCCGCCCGCGGGGTTCTCGCGGTAGAGCCAGGTGACCCGGCGCTCCTTCGCGGCGGCGATGCCGGGATCGGAGAGGTTCTCCTCCCACAAGGCGGTGAGGGAGTCTCGGTGCGTGTCGAGATCGAGCGGCTGCGCGACGTAGGCCATCGGGGGCGGGTCCTCGCTTCGGGGTTCGGGTTCTGGGAGGTGGCGGCTGCGCGCGGCGCTGCGGGTTCGACGCGCTCAGTCGGAGAGGCCCGCGCGGCGCACGGCGCGGTTCAGGAGGTCGGGGAGCGCCTCGGCCGCCTTCGCGTTGCCCTCGGAGGACGGGTGCTCGTCGGTGCCGTCGCCGGTGGGGTAGAGCGTGAGGTCGGAGCGGCCGTTGCCGGTGAGCACATCGTAGTAGTCGAACGCCGCCACGTTCTTCAGGGGGTAGTCCTTGAGCCACCCGTCCTTGGCGACGACCCACTCGTTGAACTCGCGGGCGAGCTTGCCGCGCTCGCGCGCGGCGTCGGCCGCCGTGGGCTTGCCCGTGAGCTTCTTCAGCACGACCTTGAAGGCCCGCTCGCTGCCCGGCGGCGCGTTCGGCGGCGCGGTGACGTACACGTAGAGCGTCTCGGGGTGCTTCTTGAAGTCGTCGAGCAGCGCCCGGAGCGTAGCCTTCGCGTTCGCCACGGTGAGCTCGGGGCCGGCGGGGTTGCCTTCTCCCTCGCCGCGCCCCACGAACCGGTTGTTCGGGTAGCAGGATTTGAACATCACCACGTCGTGCCTCTTGCCCGCGGGGAGGAAGCGGTCGTTCTCGTCGACGGTGAGGACCTTGTCCATCTTCTGCGAGAACTTCGGCTTCCAGTCGAAGAGGTCGGTTTTGTCGCCGATCTCGCTGCCGTAGGAGGCCTCGTGCACCTCGTAGCCGAGGGCAGCGAGTCGCTTGCGGAGGCCGCCGCCGTTCGGGTGCGTCTCGAGGATGCAGTTCGCGCGCTCTTTCTCGTCGCCCTTGTCGGCGAACAGCTGGCCGCCCGACGAGTGGTGGATGAAGAGGAGCCGCAGCGGCTTGGCCGGCTTGTCGGCGGAGAACGGGGACAAATCCATGCGGGGCACCTTCGTCGCGCTGCTGGGGGGAGGCTCGGCCTTGATGGGCACCATGAGGCCGCCGAGGGCGAGCGCGAGCGCGCCGAGGACGAACAAGTGCTTCTTGGGCTTCGACGCCGTGGAACCCGTCGCGGCCGCCCCGCTCGCCTCGCTTGCCATGCGCCGAGGGTAGCAGAGAGCCGCGCGCCCTCGAAAGGGCCGAGCGGCAGCGGTGGAGGCGAGGCGGTGCGGCGAGCGCGCCCGCACGGCGTGATTGACAGGAGCGGCGCGGATCGCCAGGATGCGCGCCGCTCGTGGTTCTTGGGTGCGCCCTCGCGGTGAGAGCGCAGGAGCTCGGGTGGTCGGGCCGCCACCCCTCGCGCGCCGCTCAGGCGGCCGCCGAGGTGCGCGTGCCGGTCCCCCCCAGTCCCCCGTCGTCGCGTGAGTTCCCGCCGCCCGAGGGGTGGACGCCCGCGCTCAAGCTCGTGCGCCTCGCCCGCCGTCCGCTGGAGCGGTTCCTCCGGATCCAGGCGGCGGGCGGCCTCGTGCTCATCTTCTGCGCGCTCGTCGCGCTGGCCTTGGCCAGCTCCCCGTACGGCCCCGCCTACGCGCGCTTCTGGAGCACGCCCGTCGCGGTGCAGGTGGGCACGCTCCGCTTCGTCCGTCCGCTCGACTGGGTGGTGAACGACGGCCTCATGGCCATCTTCTTCTTCGTCGTCGGCATGGAGATCCGCCGCGAGTCGGTGCACGGCGAGCTCTCGGAGTGGCGGCGTGCCGCGCTCCCCGCGGCGGCGGCGCTCGGGGGCATGCTCGCGCCCGCGCTGATCTACCTGCTCGTCGTCCGCGGCGCGCCGCAGGTGCGCGCCGGGTGGGGCGTGCCGATGGCGACCGACATCGCGTTCGCCGTGGGGGTGCTCGCCCTGCTGGGCAAGCGCGTGCCGCCGGCGCTGCGCGTGCTCCTCCTCGCCCTCGCCGTGATCGACGACCTCGGGGCGATCGTGGTCATCGCGGTCTTCTACTCGCGAGGCATCTCGTCCGCGGGGCTGTGGTTCGCGGGGGCGGGCGTGCTGCTCATCCTCGCGATGCGCTCGATGGGCGTCCGGCAGCGCGCGGCCTACGTGGTGCCGGCGCTCGTCGTCTGGGCAGGCACCTACGCGGCGGGCATCCACCCCACCATCGCCGGGGTCATCGTGGGCATGCTCACGCCGGTGCGGGCGTGGCTCGGCACGGAGGGGGCGCGCGCGGGCCTCCGCCGCGGCGTGCGCCTCCTGGGCGACTCGGGCGAGCTCTCGGACCACGAGCTCGCGTCGGTGCTCCGCCACGTCGACGGTGTGCGGCGAGAGGCGGTGTCGCCGGCGGAGGGGCTCATCGCCAGCCTCAACCCGTGGATCGCGTTCCTCATCATGCCCACGTTCGCGCTCGCGAACGCGGGCGTCTCGCTCTCGGGCGCCGGGGCTTCGGGGGACGCGCGGTGGGCCCTCGCCGGGGCGGCCGCGGGCCTGCTCCTCGGCAAGCCGCTGGGTATCCTCCTCGCGAGCACGCTCGCGGTGCGTCTCGGGATCGCGTCGCTGCCGCGTGGGCTCGGCCACCGGCACCTGCTCGTGCTCGGCCTCGTGGGCGGCGTCGGCTTCACGATGGCGCTCTTCGTGGCGCAGCTCGCCTTCGTTGATGCAAAAATTCTCGCGTCTGTCAAGCTCGGTGTGCTCGTCGCGAGCGGGGCGGCGGCGGTGCTCGCCTTGGCGGTCGGCCGCGCGCTGCTTCCTCGCGAGACTCACGAGGTGATCGCCGAGACGGTCGACGAGGCGGAGTCGTCGACCGAGCTCTGAGGGCGAGCGTGGGCGAGGCCGGCGGTCGGCCATGGCGTCGCTCGGCGAAGAGCGGTACTTTGGGTGTGGATGGGCCTCAACGTGGCCAGGGTCGTGCTGGAGGGAGAGCTCGGGGACGTCGCGTTGCCCGAGCTCGTCCAGCTTTTCTGCGCAGCCAGGAACAGCCGCGAGATCGACGTCACGTTCGAAGGCGACCACGTCGGCCGCCTCGTGGTCCACGGCGGGCGCGTCGTGCGGTGCGTGGCCTTCGGCCGGGTCGGCCTCGAGGCCTTCTTCCAGCTCATGCAGCAGCGGCGCGGGCGGTACGTGGTCCGCGTCGTGAGCGAGCGCTCGACGGGCTCCATCCACCCGAGCCTCGCCGAGGCGACGTGGGAGTCGCTCCTCATCGAGGCCGCGCGCCGGCAGGACGCGGAGCTCGGGGCGAGCGACGACGACCTCGACGCGGCGCTCTCGGGGTTCGACGCGTTCGTCGAGAGCACGCAGAGCGAGAGCGGTGAGAGCGGCGAGCACTCCGGGCTGCTGCCTCCGCCGATGGACGCCACGCCGCACGTGTCCCTGCCGCCCGTCGCCCCGCGCGCGCAGCCCGCGTCGTCGCGTCGTCGCGACAGCAACCGCACCGTGCCCGCGCTGCGGCGCCCCACCCAAGACGAGCTGCGGCGCCGCGACAGCTCGGGGATGCGCGCCACGTCGGTGCCGCCGCCGGTCGAGTCTGCGGCGGTGCCGGCGATGGAGCCCGAGCGCACCGAGTGGGAGGCGCCCAAGCCCCGCCGGCGCACGTCGGTGCCGCCCGTCGCGTCGGGCGCGA